>NZ_WFLL01000050.1:0-40508 GCF_009208755.1 Janthinobacterium sp. FT14W
TGCCGTTCGACTTGCATGTGTAAGGCATGCCGCCAGCGTTCAATCTGAGCCAGGATCAAACTCTTCAGTTTAATCTCTGTTACTTTGCCGTTTTACCGGCACCGTCATTGCTGACGGGTCGCTCACTCAAAAAACTGACAGGCCACTACTTGCGTAGCGCCTATTTCATTATTTCTTGTGAACATTTGATATTTTAAGTATTACGCTGCTTACGCAGCGCTGCACTTACATCAAATGCCCACACTTATCGACTGTTAATTGTTAAAGAACTGTATTCGGTTACTGCTTTCGCACTATCGACAAAGCGTTGTGTTTGTCAGCTGCGAAGAAGGAAGAGTATGAAGCGTTTAGATCGTTTCGTCAACCTTCTTTTTTCACCCTGCTTTACTCGGCATTTGCATGCGTCGTTCAGCGAGGGGGCGAATTATAGCCAAGGTGCCGCGGCTCCGCAAGGACCATTTATGGCATGACGAACGATTTCACCAGGATCAGCTCGCCAGCGGCCCGCATCGGCACCTGGAAGCTCTGCAGCTTTTCACGCGGCGTGCCTTCATTGGTGATGATCGAAATGCGGGCGACGGTCAGCATGGAGGTATTCTCGCCACTGCCGTAGTAATTGACATAGGCGTGATAGTTGCCCTTCAGGGGCGCCGCGCTGGAAAAGATTTCCGGCCCATAGCCGGTCGTCACGTCCACATCCAGCGCGCCGCCATCTTTCAAGACGCGGTTGCCATACCAGGCGTGGCCACCGTCCGGCGTGACCACATGCAGATCGAGGTCGGTGCCGGCGCTGTCCCAGGACAGCACGATACGCAAGCGCGCCTGCGTCTTGCCCTGGTAGCTGTCGACAAACTGGGTGCGTGCACGGCTCCTGCCGTCGGGCGAACGCACTTCCACGCTGTTCGAACCGCTGCCGAAACCATACGGCCGCCCATAGCTGCCGTCCTCGCCCACTTCCATCGGCATCGCCACGCCATTGACCACCAGGGTAGCGGGCTTGCCCTTGACGGCGCCTGCGATGCGCCCCCGTATCTGCGCCGTCTCGGCCTGGCCCGGCTGCAGGTTGACCGACGAGGCGGGATAATTGACCGCCTGCGTATAGTCCTCGCGCGCGCCGGCCGAATTGCGCCAGCCGCCCTTCGGTGCATCGATCGTGACCTGGGCCTGCGCCCAGAGTGGCAATAACATTAGCGGAATCGAGCAACGGATATAAAAACTCACAGGGCCTCCAGGTTAAGATCGACGAGCCGGCGGGCCAGCCGCTCGACATATTCCTCGTCCTGCCCGCTCGGATGGCGGCGCAGGCCTAGGTGTAAATATTCATGGGCCAAGGTGATGCGGTCTTCGCGCGTGGCCAGCGGCCGCATGAAGATGCGGTTGCGCGACTGCTCCGAATACGGCGCGCCGCTGGACAGGGCGCAGACCAGCGGCGCTTGCGGCGGCGCTTCGTAGCCGGCTTCGCGCAGCAGCACGCGCTGCCAGCGCGGCACGGACCGCGCCAGCCAATCCTCGTTCTGCGCCAGGCGCCGGCAACGCACACCGGTATTGCCAACGGTGCTCAGCGCGCCGCCGGGATAGGCCGCCGCCAGCAATTCATCATAGCGCTTGCCTTGCCTGGCCTGGCGCACCGCCTCGCTCCACGCCATCGTGCCCTCGGACGGCAAGTTGCCGTGATAGCGCACGGTGACGCCGTCGACAATCAACTGGTCCGTCCAGCGCGCAATGGCCAGCGCCGCCGGCGTGGCAGGGCTGGGACTGACGCGCTGGGTCGCGCTGCTGTCGGCAATCTGCTGGCAGCCTGCCACGGTTGCCGCGTTCTGCTGCAAATACGTACGCGCGGCAATCGCCAGCGCCTTGGCCGCTTCCGGCTCACTGGCACTCGCTTCGCGGTCGAGCACCCGTGCCACATATTCATTGACGCCGAAGCGGCCGCGCAACCGCGGGCGGCCACCCTTCTCCTGCAACAGCATCAACTCGCCCGTGCTGCGCAAGGCGAGGTTCTGGCCATTTTCGAATTGCACGTGGTAGCGGCCATTGAGCGGACCGGATGCCGCCACGCCACGCTCGCCGCGCACGGCACGGATCGGATAGCGCGTGAAGTAATCGACCACCACGCAGCCGCCATCGTCGGCCGCGCCCACGGGCGGCAAGCTGGCGGCCAGCTTGGGCGCCCACTGCTCGAACACATTGCTGCTGCCGCCCGCGCCGCCAAACCAGATGGGCGTGCCATCGGCCAGCCAGCCGGCCCCGCCGCCGATACGTTCCTCTGCCCGGCGCTGCGCGTGCCAGGAATACGTCTTCACGCGCAGCTGGCTGCCGAACCAGCGCGCCGTGCCGGCACCGCGCCCGTCCAGCACCACGCGCAGCAGGGCCGCTTCGGCGTCCGCGCGGCTGGCGGCCGGTATGCTGTCCAGCGCGCGCAGCAGGCTATCCAACCGAACCAGCCGCCCCGGCGTAAGCTGCGCGGGATCGGACAACCAGGCAAAGTCGCCCGCCGGCGCACTGCCCAGGCGGCCCGTCCAGTACTGGCGCCACGACGCCTTCGCTATCATCAAACGCCCGGGCGAGAAAAATGGGCCGCAGGACTGCGCCAGCGCCGCATCACGGCCGATGCTCTGGCCCGCATCGCAGCAATACACTTCGTCCGGATCGCGGCCGCCGCAGCGGTAGTCCGGCATCGCCACCTTGTTATCGGCCGCGTATACATACACAAACAGCTTCCACAGGCTGGCCAGCGGCACTTGCCGCGCACCGTCGAAGGACGGCGAGAGCGGCGACGCGGCGCCGCCCTGGCGCAGCTGCCGCACTTCGATCTTGCCATCGCGCCACCAGGCCACATCCAGCGATTTTGCCGATGGCTGCGCCCACGCTGGCGCGGCCAGTAGCAGCGTTGCCAACAAGGCGGGAATTGCCACGCGCATCACTCGACCTTCAGTGCGCGCGTGGTCTTGCCGCCGCCCTCGAACGCTTTCTGCTCCGGCTGGTACATGCGGTAAAAGCGCGCAGGCGGCAGCACATAGCTGCCCTTTTGCGCAAAGCGCAGCAAATGGCGCACCGTCACGTCGCCGGCCAAAGGCTCGATGGGCACCGCATAGCCGTCGCGGCGCTCGGTGTGGCGCGCGCGTTCCAGCGCGGCCGGCTTGTCGCCCGCCATGACCATGCCCCAGGTGGTCGATTCGACCATGGCGCCCGGTGGCAGCGTCACTTCCAGCAAACCAAAACGGTGCTTCGCGCCCGGCGCCGCCTTGAGCGTGATTTCATCGAGGTACAGCGCGTCCGTGCTCAGCGCCTCGCCCGGCTTGACCAGCTCCGTCGTGTAGCCGCCTTTGCCTTGCTTCATGCGCAGGATGCGCCGCTCGACGGCAACCGGCAAGGTTTGCGCTTCGGCCGCGTGGCTGTCGTACTGCAGCACGGCCACCGTGCCCGCAGGTGCCGGCGCAGCGAGACGCAGTTTGTCAGGCTGGCCCTTGGCATCGCTCCAGCGCCAGACCGGCTGGCCGCTGCGGCTTTCCCGTTTTTGCCATGCGCCGTCCGGTGCGACGACAGGCCCCTTGCCGAACGATGCGCCACCCAGCTTCTTTTGCACCCACAGCAACGTCATCGCGCGGTCCAGGGTCGGCATCTCGGCGCGCACGCCGGCCAGCACCGCGTCGGCCTGCGATGGCGGCACTTCGCCGGCCAGCATCAGCAAGGCTTGCGCTACCGGCGCCCTGGACTCGCGCAATACCTGCCAGGCGCTGGCCACCTGCAGCTGCAGCCCATGCGGCAAGGCGATGCCATTCTGGCTGGCGACCAGCGCCACCAGGCCCAGCCCCATCGCCTGCGCCTCGCGGTCAAGGGCACCGCCCAGCAGCAGGCTGCCGCTGTCGCCCGCCTGGCGCGGCTTGCCGCCCAAAGTGGCGCTCGCGCTGTCGTCCACCAGGCCGGCTGCCAGCGTCTGCGTGGGCAGGCCCATCTCGCGCGCCATCCACAGCACCAGCGCGCGGTCGCTCATCGCATCTTTCAAGCCATGTTCGCTGTAGACGGCCAGCAGCTTGTTCCAGTGTTCGGGCGGCAGCTCGATGCGCAGCGCGCGCGACGCGTACCAGTCCGCGTAATACGCGTACGCCGTCATCAATGCATTGCCATCCGTGGCGTTGCCCCACCAGCCGAAGACGGCGCTCGGCCCCGCCATGGACACCAGGCGCAGGCGCTGCGCCGTCAGCAGCGTTTGCAGGCGTTCGCCTGCCGCGCCGGCGTCCGGCCCCAGGCTTTGCGTGGCCAGCGCCAGCGGAATCAAGCGGCTCGCCGTCTGCTCCACGCAGCCATACGGATAGTCGATCAGGTCGTCGGCAATGCGCGCGAACTGGCTGGCGGCCCCCTGCGCAAACGATACGCGGATATTGCGCGCGTCCGCCGGCAGCTTGAGCGGAATATCACCCGTGGCGCCGTCGAGCGGCAGCACCAGGGTGCGCGGACTGCTCCAGGCGGCGGGCAAGGTTTGCATGGCGGTGTCGAGCGCGTCGACCAGTTTGCCATTCTGCTTCAGCTCCAGGCGCAACGGCCCGCTGCCTGCGGCCAGCGGGAACTCCACGTAGTTGACGCCCGGCCTGGCCGACAGTTTTTCCGTCTTCGCTTGCGTGCCGCCTGCGCCGCCCGAGAGCACCACGTCGAGCGCCTGCTCCTTGCCGGTCTGGTTGAACACGGCCACCGAGGCACGCGGCGCATCGCCGGCGCGCATCCAGTCCGGCGCCGTCCACTTCGCATAGAAATGCTTGTCCGAGCGCAGATAGGCGGTGCGCTGGCCCACGCGCCCCTGCTCGTCCATCGCCCGGCCAGTGATGCGCCAGCGGGTCAGCGCGTCGGGCATGGTGAAGCTCACGCGCGCCTGGCCATTGGCATCGGTCTTCAGCGATGGCGCCCAGTACGCCGTATCGATATTGTCGCGGCGCGGACGCTCGAGCACCTTGACGCCGCGCTCGTTGTAATTGTGGCGCGCGGGCGCGCCGGCAGTACGCCCCTGCGCCATGTCGTAGCTGATGAAGGACAGGCTGGCCGTCGTGCGCACATTGTTGCGGCGCGGATGGTAGAAGAAGTCGCCGATGTCCGGCGCGATTTCCGGCTGCAGCACATAGATCATTTCATCGACCACGCCCAGCGCCACCATCGTGCTCAGAGGCTTGCCGTCCAGGGTGGCCGTGACGTCCAGGGTCACCTTCTCGCCCGGCTGGTAGACCTCCTTGTCGCTCTTGAACTGCAGCGCGATGCGCGGCTCGATCACTTGCAGGCCGGCGTTCTCGAACACGAAATCGCCATTGCGCGTGTACGCCACGGAGAACGTCATGTTGGGGCCATGCTCCTCCTTGACCGGGATGCGCACGCGCCACTGCCGCGGCGCCACCTGCTTCGCCTGGTACCAGGTGGCGGCGCCCGCCATCAAGCCATATTGCTCCACCTTGTCGCGCTCGAGCGTCAACAGCGCCTGGTCCACCTTGTCGGAGAAGGTGACCAAGGCCTCGGCGGTGTCACCCGGGCGATAGCGGGCGCGGTCCAGCACGATCTCGATGCTGCCCGGCGTCGTCTGCACGCCATCGCCCGACACCCAGTGGCTGGCGGCGGCCAGCAGGTTGCCGCGCTCGTCGCGCAGCGCCAGCCGGTACGAACCCGACGCGGGGAATGTCACGTCCCAGCCCTTGGCGTTCGGATCGAACGCACCTTCGGTCCTGCTCTGTTTTTCCAGCTGCACCATCTCCCAGCGCACGGGCTTGGCCGCGCCCTGACCATCGGCCACCAGGTCGAAATGCACGGCCTGGCCCGGATCGGAAAACTGGCGCGTGGCCTTCAGCTGGTAGCTGCTGCTCGAGCGCTCGATCATCAGTTCGCGCGTCGCCTTGACGCGGTAGGCCGCGCCATCGGTCGCCAGCACGGTCAGGATGTAGCGCGAGGGATCGGCCGCGGGCGGCAAGGTGAAGTCCACATTGCCGCTGCCGTCGCTCGTCACCTCCTCGGTCTTCAAGGCCACGGGGAACAGGCCGCTGTAACGCAACTCGCCCTCGACCATGGTGTTTTGCTGGCCGCGCAGCGACAAGGTCATCTTCGCGTTTTTCACCGGCTTGCCATCGGGGTAGCGCAGCGCGATGCTGCCCTTGACCGCTTCGCCCGTCTTGAATTCCGGTTTCGCTGGCTGGACGTTGATTTCAAAGTGCGGCTTGACGTATTCGGCCACGCGGAAGGCCGCGCCATAGGCGCCGTCCTTGTAATTGAAGCGCAGTTCATAGCCGCCGGCGGTGGCTTCCACGGGCAGGCGGAAGCGCGTGTCGGCGCCCGTGTCGCTAGATAACTGCAGCGTCTGCGTCAGCAGCGGCGTGCCGTTCGGATTGAGCACGGTCAAGCTTAGCGGAGCACCAGCCGCCGCCTGCGAGTTGCGCGCCGACGTGAATTCGCGGCCCACAAACTTGACGTTGACTTCATCGCCTGGCCGGTACAGGGGCCGGTCCGTCACCGCATAAATCTTGGTGTTGTAGATCTCGCTGTCGTAGTAAAAATTCTCGGACACGAACACGCCGCCGGCGCGGTCCTGGCCCAGCACATACGTATGTTCGGGGCTGCCGCGCTCGAGCGAGGCGACGCCGTCGGCGCCCGTAATGGCCGACTGCAGCACGCCCGTGCCGTCGGTCCACGCCACGCTGGCGCCGGCCACGGCGGCGCTGTTGTCGCGCCGCGCCGTCCACACCAGCATCTGGCCGGACGATACCTTGGTGACGGCCACCGTATCCGACACGAACACCAGGGTGGTGGCGCGGTGTTCGCCGATGATCGCTTCGATCAGGTACAAACCCGGCTTGCGCTTGCCCAGCGGGATCATCACATTGCCGGCGCCGGCGACGATGAAGTCGCTGCTCGAGCCATCGAGCTTGACGCCTTTCGGCGGCGCGATGGCCTTGGCCTGCCAGATCGGATAGCGGAAGCTGTCGACCAGCTCCATGCCCTTGATCGGCTTGTATTGCGGATGGTTGGCGAACACGGTGCGCCGGCGGATCGCGTCATTCGTCGCCAGCTGCGGCTGTTCCTTGGTTACCGCGCGGCGCGCCTCGCCGGAAAACAGCTTGCGCCAGGCCAGGCGCGACTGCTTCCACCAGCTATCCCACAGAAAGCTCAAGGTGTTGGCCAGGCCCTCGCCCTGGTAATTGCCCTCCACCTGGATGCGGTGCAGATTGCGCTGTTTTTTCAGGAACTCCATCGGTTCGGGCACGCGGTAGACGACGATGTCCGCGCCGGAATACGCTTCCAGGTTCATGCGCCCCATGTCGCGGCCCGGCACCTCGAGCCGCACACGCGACTCGTCGCCGCTGCCGTAGCTGGCATCCGACAGCAAAAAGAAAGGTTCGCCCTTGAAGGTGGCGTAGTTGCTGGGCTCGCGCTCCTGCGCCGAGGCGCCATGCGTGAGCAGCAGCGCCAGCACGCCGGCAAATAACAGCTTCATGAGAAGCTTCATGACAAGAACGCCAGCCGGAACACACCGGCGAAATTCGGATTGTTGACCACAGGTTGCCACCGCGTGTCCTTCCAGCTCGTGAGTTCTTTGATATCGACGGTCCGCAAACCATTGTCGTCGGGGGTGACGGTGCCGGTGTGGTAGGCGATGCGCGCCCCCATCCAGACCATCAGGTGCTGTTCATCGCCCTGGTCGAAGAACAGCAGGTCGCCGGGCAGCGCCTGGCTGATTTCGCGGGCGATGAAGCGGCTGTTGTGCTGCACCAGCGCCAGCGCCGTGACGAAGTGGCCGACACTGCCGCCCGTCTGCACCCAGCGGTTGCGCAGGGCCGCCTGGGCCCCGTTCAGTTCCAGCTCGGGCGGCAGGCGCCGGTCGCTGACGATGCCGTTTGCGCGCAGCCACTTCGCGTCATGCACGGTGAGCGCTTCGTTGACGGCAAAGCGCACGAGGCCGGCGCAATCGCGGTGCGTCCAGCGCGGCGACGGTCCCCGTTCGATCTGTGCGTTGACGATGCGCAGCATCCAGGCCTGGAACGCGCGGCTCTGGGCCTGCGACAGCTGCACTTGCGGCTCGGCAGCCGCGCGCAGGGCCCACGCCCGGGGCGCCGCCACGGTGGCGGCGCAGGCCGCCAGCCAGCGCAAGGCGGCACGGCGCGCATGCCGCACCGTCATCGTGCAGTCTCCTGCCATTCCAGCGTTTCCCATGACGTGCCGCTGGCTGGCTGCCGCTTGAGCACCATGCGCAGCGGCGGATATTTTTTCAAGGCGTTCAGGCGCGGCACCAGGTGTTCGTTGGCGGCCGCGCGCAGTACCGGTTCGTTATTGGCCGGCAGGGTATCGAAGGCTTCCAGCTGGATCAGCCGGGCCAGCGACGCGGGCGCGATCAGGCCGATGGTATGCGCGCCATCGGGCAGCAGGTCGCTGGCCGCCGGGGCCTGCTTGCGGCGCACGGCCAGCACCTGGTCCACCAGCTTGCCATCGGCCGAGAAGACAACGGTATTGCCGGCCACGGCCAGCGCCGGCGTGGACTGGCCCAGGGCAGTGGCGACGCTGCGCTCCCAGCGTACGAACCCTCCTTTAGCATCCTTGCCGCTCGTCTTGCGCACGGGGTCCTTGCCGCCGATGGCTGCCTCGAACAGGCTTCCATAGACAGCGTCATCCCCGGCCTGCGCACTGCGCGTGGCGACAAACACCGGCGTATGCAGGCGCGACGTCCCGTACCAGCAGGCGGCGGCCGGGCCTTGCAAGTGCCCGGCCAGCGGCGCCACCGGCTCGGAGGTGTTGCTCCCCAGGCGCTTGAGCACGGGCTGCAGCGCGGTCCAGTCCACCGGCACGCTGAAGCAGGCGCTGGGACTGTGCGGCAGCACGGGCCACAGGGCGCTGCTGTCGTAGCCGCCGTTTTTTAGCTTGTCGGCATTGAGCAGCACCTTGGACTGCCAGGCGCCCTGTTGAAAATCGAAGCGCAGTGCTTCGAGCGCGCCGAAGAACGGCTGGTAGCCGAACGACAGGAAGTCCGCCTTGACGGCGATGCTGTGGCCCTCGGGCGCGGCGCCGTCGAGATGGAATTGCGCATGGAAGACGTTCTGCTTGGCCGCTTCCGGCGCCAGCAGGCTGGCCACGGTTTTCTCGGCCGTGCCATCGCCCTTCTTGCCGTCGGCGCCGCCGTACAGCATGCCCGGATGGGACAGGATGACCAGGCGCTGGCCATGCGCGGCAAACAGCAAGGTGCGCTGGTAGGCGTAATTGAGCGCATACACGGGCACCTGGCCGCCATCGACGCGCAAGCTGCCGGCCACGCGCATCTGCTTATCCTTCAAGGCGATCTTGCCCGCTTCCTCCAGCAGGCGCGTCAGCTGGCTGCGCGATACGGCGATGGCGAAATGCTTGAGCGAGCCGTCGGCGTCGCGCCACAGGGCCACTTCCGCGGGCTGGTCCAGCACCATACGCAGCAGCTGGTCGCCCCATCCCAGCGCATGTTCGTAGGCGATGCGGCGCAGGCTGCCCTTGAGTCCCAGGCGGTCTTCGCTTTGCTCGTAATAGAACAGGAAGTCCTCGCGCAGCACGTCGCGCGCCAGCGGCACCGTCAGCAAGTCGCGCGGCAAGGCCGATAGGCTTTTCGTCCGGACCAGCGCGTCGGGCCGGGACAAATCCAGCTTCAGGCCGTTGACCGGTCCCATCGCGCCCCAGCCGAAGACCCGGTAAGCGACCAGCGCGGCGGCCACCACTGCCACGCCGCCCAGCGCCCCGAGCAGGACTTTCTTGTTGAGTACTTTTTTCGCCAGCACCATGTATCCTTTTTACCCTGCCGAAGCATTGACAAGTTAGTAATTATTAACAAATGGTAACATGGCATTTGTGGCCGCAGCGCACAGCTGACGCGACAGCGTAAAATAGCGGTTTCGCCGTTTCAATCGCCTCCCATGACCATCCTGCTCTCCACTTTGAACGCCCGCTACACCCACGCCTCGCTGGGCTTGCGCTACCTGCTGGCCAATATGGGGCCGCTGCAGGCACAGACGCGGCTGCAGGAATTCGTCATCGGCACGAAAACCACGGAACTGGTCGAACGCATCCTGGCGAACAAGCCCCGCATCATCGGTTTTGGCGTGTATATATGGAACGTCGAGGAAACAACAAAGCTGGTGGCCATGCTCAAGCGCGTGGCGCCCGAAGTCGTCATCGTGCTGGGCGGGCCGGAAGTGTCGCATGAGGCGGGCGAGCAAGAAATCGTCAAGCTGGCCGACTACCTGATCACGGGCTGGGGCGACGTCACCTTCCCCAAGCTGTGCGGCGAGATCCTCCACGGCCCCAAGCCGCTGATGAAGATCCACGCAGGCGTGCAGGCGCCGCTGGCGGAACTGCAGCTGCCCTACTCCTTGTATACGGACGACGATATCCGCCACCGCACGATTTACGTGGAAGCGTCGCGCGGCTGCCCGTTCAAGTGCGAATTCTGCCTGTCCGCGCTGGACAAGACGGCCTGGCCCTTTGCCCTGGAGAATTTCCTGGCCGAAATGGAATCCCTGCATGCGCGCGGCGCCCGCCTGTTCAAGTTCGTCGACCGCACCTTCAACCTGAACATCAAGACCAGCCTGAAGATCATGCAGTTCTTCCTGGACAAGATCGAGGCAAATCCGGACGACCCGATCTACGCCCACTTCGAGCTGGTGCCCGACCACCTGCCCGACGCCTTGAAAGAAGGCATCAGCAAATTCCCGCCCGGCGCGCTGCAGTTCGAGATCGGCATCCAGAGTTTCAATCCGGACGTGCAGTCGCTGGTCAGCCGCAAGCAGGATAATCAAAAGGCGGCCGACAACATCCGCTGGCTGTGCGAAGAATCGAACGCCCACCTGCACGTGGACTTGATCGCCGGCTTGCCGGGCGAGGATGAAGCGAGCTTCGCGGCCGGCTTCAACAAGCTGGTGGCCCTGAAGCCGCATGAAATCCAGTTCGGCATCCTGAAGCGGCTGCGCGGCACGCCCATCATCCGCCACACGGAAAACTATGGCATGGTGTTCGACCCGCACCCGCCGTACACCATCCTGGCAAACAAGCAGCTCGATTTCATGAGCATGCAGCGCCTCGTGCGCTTCGCCCGCTACTGGGACCTGGTGGCCAACTCGGGCCGCTTTGCCAATACGGTGCAATGGATGCTGGGCGAGGCGCCATTTGAAAATTTCATGGACTTTTCGAACTGGCTGTACGCCCACACGGACGCCACCCACCGCATCGCCATGGAGCGCCTGGCCAAGCTGGTGGCGCAATGGCTGCAGACGCGCGGCATGAGCGCACTTGAAGCCAATGCCCTCGTGTCCAGCGACTATGCGGGCGGCGCGCAGGCGGCCGCGCACGCCAAGCCAAGCGAAGTGAGTACTAGCAATGCCAAGGTGCGCCCGGACGTCGCCCTGCCGCAGCGGCAGGCGCGCCACCTGGCATCCTGACGGGCCGGCGATTGAACAGCGGTGGCGGTCTGCGCCATTCTCCCTTAAACTGGCACGATGCCGACTGTACAATCGCCGAAACTGACCCTCTCCCAGACCAGCTCCCAACAGGGAGCCCTTGTCACTGCCAGCGGCACCTGGCAGGTGCATGCGCTGGCGCATGACAATGCCATCAAGGCCATCGATGCCCAGCTCAAGCCCCTGCAGGACGCCGCCGCCGTGCAATGGGACCTGTCGCAGATCGACAGCATGGACCATATCGGCGCCCAGCTGTTCTGGAATGCCTGGGGCAAGCGGCGTCCCGCGCAGCTGACCCTGGCGCCGTCGCTGGAAGAGTTTTTCCGGCGCATCGAAGAGACGGGCCCCCTGGAAACGCCGCCCTCGCGCGCCAACCGCCTCACGCCCGTGATGAAGCTGGGCATGGCCATCTTGCTGTTTTTCGAACATTTGAAGGGTTTCATTGCCCTCGTGGGCCAGGTGACGCAGGATATCGGCCGCTTCGCGCGCCATCCCATGCGCGGGCCGTGGCGTGAAATTTCCGCCAACATCTTCCATGCGGGCTTCCAGGCGCTGGGCATCACGGCCCTCGTGGGCTTTCTGATCGGCGTCGTGCTGTCCTACTTGTCCGCCCAGCAACTACGCGCGTTTGGCGGCGACATCTACCTGGTCAACCTGCTGGGCATGAGCATCATCCGCGAACTGGGGCCCTTGCTGGCCGCCATCCTCGTGGCGGGCCGCTCGGGCTCCTCCATCACGGCGCAGCTGGGCGTCATGCGCGTCACGGAAGAGCTCGACGCCATGCTGGTGATGGGCATTTCGCACGGTTTCCGCCTGATCATGCCAAAAGTGCTGGCCCTGGCCATTTCCATGCCCCTGCTCGTCATCTGGACGGACACGGCCGCGCTAATCGGCGGCATGGTGGCGGCCAAGGTGGAACTGAACCTGTCGGCGCGCTACTTCATCCAGAAGCTGCCCGACGCCGTACCGCTGGCCAACTACATGATCGGCCTGGGCAAGGGCGCCATCTTCGGCATGCTGATCGCCCTCGTCTCCTGCCATTTCGGCCTGCGCATCAAGGCCAACACGGAAAGCCTGGGACGCGGCACCACCACCGCCGTCGTCACGGCCATCACCGTGGTAATCCTGGCCGACGCCGTGTTTGCCATCGTCTTCAATGGAGTGGGATATTGATGGCGGACAACGATATCGCTTGCGGCACGGGCAAGGAAGGCCAGTTCAACCTGCACGGCAGCGCGCCCGTGGTGGAAATCACCAATCTGTGGACCAAGTTCGGCCGCACCGTCGTGCACCAGGACTTGAACCTGGAAATCGAACGGGGCGAAATCCTCTCCATCGTAGGCGGCTCCGGCACGGGCAAGACGGTGCTGCTGCGCCAGATGCTGGGCCTGGAACACCCGGCGCGCGGCTGCGTCAAGGTCTTTGGCGAGGATATCAACCAGGCCAGCTCCGACCAGCTGCAGCAATTGCGCAACCACTGGGGCATGCTGTTCCAGCAAGGCGCCCTGTATTCGGCCCTGACCGTGTTCGACAACGTGGCCCAGCCCATGCGCGAATTGCGCGTGCTGCCCGAGGCGCTGATACGCGACGCGGTACTATTAAAGATGAACATGGTGGGACTGGGTCCGGAACATGCGCTGAAAATGCCGTCGGACCTGTCGGGCGGCATGATCAAGCGCGTGGCCCTGGCGCGCGCCCTGGCGCTGGAACCGAAGCTGCTGTTCCTCGACGAGCCGACGGCGGGCCTGGACCCGGACTTGTCGGAAAGTTTCGTGTCCCTGATCCAGTCGCTGCACCGCGAGCTGGGCTTGACGGTGGTGATGGTCACGCATGACCTCGACACCCTGTTTGCCCTGTCCACGCGCATCGCCGTGCTGGCGGCAAAACACGTGATCGCCATCGGCCCCACGCGCGAGGTGATCGAAGTCGACCACCCGTTCATCAAGCAATTTTTCCTCGGCGACCGCGGCAAGCGCGCACTGGCCGTCCTCGATGAAAAACCGGCGGCAGACGGCAAGGCGGCGCAGCCAGGCGACGACGCCGGCACAGACAAGAAAGCGGAGAAGTAATGGAAAACAGATCACACGCCCTGATGACGGGATTTTTTACACTCACTTTGCTGGTGGCCGCCATTCTGTTCGGCGTCTGGTTCAACCGCGACCGCGTGGAAAGAGTCCCGTACCTGCTCGCCACCACCCTGTCCGTGCCGGGCCTCAATCCGCAGGCGACCGTGCGCTACCGTGGCCTGGAAGTGGGCAAGGTCGACGCCATCGATTTCGACACGCAAAAGGCGGGGCAGATCCTCGTGCACATCAGCGTGGCGCCCGATACCCCCGTCACCAACACCACTTTTGCCACCCTGGGCTACCAGGGCGTGACGGGCATCGCCTACATCCAGCTCGACGATGAGCACGTGGGTTCGACATTGCTGGGTACCAGCAAGGACAAGCCTTCGCTGATTCCCCTGCGCGCGGGCTTGCTGGACCAGCTGGAAAAGCGAGGCAAGCGCATCCTCGACCAGGCCGAGCAGATCACCAACAAGGTCAACAACCTGCTCAGCCCCGACAACCAGGCAGCCATGCTGGGCGCCTTCAATGAAGTGGGCAAGGCGGCCAAGGCCTTTGGCGCCATTCCGCAGCAGCTGGAACCGACCTTGACGCAATTGCCCCAGCTGACGGAACAGACGCGCCAGACCTTGACGGCCGTCAGCACGGCCAGCAAGAACGTGTCGGACTTGACGGCCACGTGGAAAAAGCTGGGCACCGATATCCAGGCGCCCGGCGGCGTGCTCGAAAAGGTCAACGGCACGGTCGACAGGGTGGGCAATTCGGTGGAAACGGTGGCCAATGGCGTGTCCCTGGAAGTCTTGCCGCAAGTCATAGAACTGAGCGGCGAGGCGCGTTCCTCGATGCGCGCCCTGAAAACCACCATGAGCACGCTCAACGAACAGCCGCAGAGCATCTTGTTCGGCGCCCCAGACATTCCGCCCGGCCCGGGCGAGCCCGGTTTTTCGGCGCCGGGCAAATAAGGAGAACACAGCATGCATATCCCTCGCAATCTCAGCGCACTGATGCTGGCCGGCGCTTTCCTGCTGGGCGGCTGCGCCAGCCGCGGCCCCGTCCCCACTTTTTATGATTTCGGCCCGGCCGCGCCCCAGGCGGCGGCACAGACGGCCGCGCCCGCCGTGCCCGTGCTGGTGATCGCCGACGCCAACGGCCCTTCCTGGCTGGACAGCCAGCGCATGTACTACCGCCTGCTGTACGCCGATGCGCAGCAATCGCGGCCGTACGCCTACAACCGCTGGAACACGCCGCCGCTGCAGCTGCTGAGCCAGCGCCTGAAGACGCGCGTGGCGCAAAGCGGCGTGAAAGTGCTGTCGACCACGGACGCGGCCGCCGGCATGCCCCTGCTGCGCATCGACGTCGATGATTTTTCGCAAAACTTCGATACGCAGACGCAAAGCAGCGGCCATGTGTCGCTGCGCGCCTCGCTGTTCCGCGGCCACCGCCTGATCGACCAGAAAACCTTCAGCCGCAGCGGCCCGTCCGCCAGCGCCGATGCGCAAGGGGGCGCGCAGGCGCTGGCGGCTGCCTCGGACGCCATCGCCGCCGACCTGCTGGCCTGGCTGGGCACGCTGACCATCCCGAAAGAGTGACCGCGACCGAATGACCGCCTCCGCAGCCCCTGCCAGCCCGCCCGCGCCACTGCCGCCCGCACGCCCGTCGCCCGTGTCGCGCGCGACCCTGCTCGCCTACGTCTTCCTGATCGTGTACGCCAGCTGGTTCCCGTTCACGGGCTGGCACAGCAACGGCTTGTCGCCGCTGACCTTCCTGGAAAACACGCGCATGCCCCGCTACTGGACGGGCTTTGACGTGGGCATCAACATCGTCGGCTACATCCCGCTGGGCGCGCTGATCGTGTATTCGCTGTTTCCAAGGATGACGGGTTTCCTCGCCGTCGTCGTCGCCAGCCTGTGCGGCGTCTTCATTTCCGGCAGCATGGAGGCGGTGCAAACCTATCTGCCCAGCCGCGTGTCGTCGAATCTCGACTTTTATACGAATTCGGCGGGCTGCCTCATCGGCTCCATCATCGGCGCCTTGACGGCGCGCAAGCTGCTGGACCACAGCCACTTGCTGCGCCTGCGCCAGCGCTGGTTTGCCCAGCATGCGAGCCAGGGCCTGGTGCTGGTGGCCCTGTGGCCGCTGGCGCAAATCTATCCGCAAGGCTATCTGTTCGGCCTGGGCCAGCTGCTGCCCATCCTGTCGGACTGGGCTTCCACCCTGATGGGCATGGAAATCGACCTGGCCACGTATCTGCGTCCCGACACGATATTAACGGTTGAGCAATACTGGCTATCGGAAACCATCATCACGGCCTGCGGCATGACGGGCGCCGTGCTCACCTTGCTATGCCTGCTACGCCGCGCCGCGCCCCGTGCCGTGCTGATGCTGGTCCTGATCGCCGCGGCCCTGATCGTGCGCTCGATGGCCAGCGCGCTGCTGTTTTCGCCGCAAAACGCCTTCGTCTGGATCACGCCGGGCGCCCAGGGCGGCTTCCTGATCGGCCTGATCATGCTGGGCGGCCTGGCCTTCGCGCCCCACGTGGCGCAGCGCCGCATCGCGGCCGCCACCTTGCTGCTAAGCCTGGTAATGGTGAATACGACGCCCATCAATCCGTATTTCATGTCCACCTTGCAAGGCTGGGTACAAGGCAAGTTCCTCAACTTCAATGGCGCGGCGCAATTCCTGGCCCTGCTGTGGCCTTTCATGGCCCTGTGGTTCCTGTGCCTGCCCTCGCACCGGCTGAACCGGCAGGACGATGTGCAGCGCCAGCGTCGCGAAGACCACCCATAAGCGCTATCATGGCGCATTGATGAATCAGCAGGAGCATAGTATGAGCGACGCACCGTATTTTGAACGCCACGTTTTTTTCTGCATGAACAAACGTGAAGACGGCCGCAACAGCTGCGGCGACCATGGCGCGGAAGCGGCGCAAAAGCATTGCAAGCGCCGCATCAAGGAGCTCGACATGAATGGCGCGGGCAAGATCCGCATCAACCAGGCCGGCTGCATGGACCGCTGCGAAGAAGGCCCGCTGCTGGTGATCTACCCGGAAGCGACCTGGTACACCTATGTCGACACCAGCGATATCGATGAAATCATCGATACGCACCTGGTGGGCGGCAAGGTTGTCGAACGCCTGAAAATCTAAGCTCCATATTTAATCTTAATTTAAGCGTAAGCCACCAGTATGAGCATCATGAACAGAAACTCGGAAAAATTTACCCTCGCCGGCCATGCAGGCAGCATGGAAGGCTTGCTCGATTTCCCGGCAGACACCCCGCGCGGCATCGCCCTCGTTGCCCATCCGCACCCGCTGTACGGCGGCACGATGGATAACAAGGTCACGCAAACCCTGGCGCGCGCGTTTGTCGCCCTCGGTTACGTGGTGGCGCGCATCAACTTCCGCGGCGTGGGCGCCTCGGAAGGCGTGCACGACCATGGCGCGGGCGAGACGGACGACATGCAATTGCTGTATGAACACATGCGCGGCCTGTACCCGGGCTTGCCCGTGGCCTTGTCCGGTTTCTCGTTCGGTACCTTCGTGCAATCGAAACTGCAGGAACGCCTGGCCGCCGCCGGCACGCCCGTCGAGCGCCTGGCGCTGATCGGCAGCGCGGCCGGCAAGTGGGCCATGGCCGACATCCCGGCCGACACCATTCTGATCCACGGCGAACTGGACGACACCATTCCCCTGTCCGCCGTCTTCGACTGGGCCCGTCCACAAGACATCCCCGTGATCGTGATCCCCGGCGCCGACCACTTTTTCCACCGCAAACTCAATCACATCAAGAACCTCGTGATTGCGCTGTGGCATGGTGACAAACCCGCAATCGCAGCCGATGATCATTGAAGTGTGGGCTTACTAGCGCTTCCACGGCTATAATTGATCCGTTTTTTCCACGCGGCCATGTAAGTAGCAACGACATGGCCCTCAGCCTTCATCTTTTTCTCGCAGACCAGCCTCCATGAAAAAACTTTTAGCGGCACTGGCCTCCAGTGTACTTTTCCTATCCGCCGCCTTCGCCCAGAGCGTTCCAGCCCCGACCATCGCCGCCAAGTCCTGGCTGCTGCTCGACGCCACCAGTGGCCAGATCATTGCTTCGCAAGATCCGGACGCGCGCATCGAACCGGCATCGTTGACCAAGATCATGACGGCTTACCTGACGTTTGCCGCCATCCGCGAAAAGAAACTGGCGCTGGACCAAAAAGTGAATGTCTCCGTGCGCGCCTGGAAAGTCGATTCGAGCAGCTCGAAGATGTTCATCGACCCGGCCACGCCCGTGTCGATCGACGACTTGCTGCATGGCCTGATGATTCAGTCGGGTAACGATGCCGCCGTGGCGCTGGCTGAAGCCGTTGCCGGCGATGAGGGCACTTTCGTCGTGCTGATGAACCGAGAAGCGCAGCGCATGGGCCTGAAAAACACGCGTTTTGCCAATCCGCATGGTTTGCCTAGCCCGGAAAACTATTCCACCGCGCAAGATCTGTCCGTGCTGGCCCAGCGCGTGATCGCCGACTACCCGGAATTCTACAAAATCGATTCCATCAAGAGTTTCACTTACAATAAGATCACCCAGCCTAACCGCAACCGCCTGCTGTGGCTGGACCCTACCGTGGATGGCATGAAGACGGGCCACACGGAAGCGGCCGGCTATTGCATGATCGCCTCGGCCCGCCGTCCAGGCGGCACGGGCGAGCGCCGCCTGATCTCCGTGGTACTGGGCACCACGTCCGACCAGGCCCGCACGCAGGAAAGCCAGAAGCTGCTGAACTGGGGCTTCCAGAACTTCGATACGGTCAAGCTGTACTCGAAAGGCCAGGCCGTGGCCACGCCGGAAGTGTGGAAAGGCTCGAAAGGCACCGTGAAAATCGGTTTCGCGCGCGACGTGCTCGTCACCGTACCAAAAGGCACGGCTGCCAAGATGAAACCTGTGCTGGAACGCAAGGACCCGCTGGTCGCGCCACTGGCTGAAAACGCCCCCGTGGGCAAGCTGAAAATGATGGTCGACGACAAAGTGCTGCTGGAACTGCCCGTCGTGGCCCTGGAAACCATCAACCAGGCAACCATCTTCGGCCGCGCTTGGGATTCGATGCGTCTGTGGATGAAATAAGCAGTTAGCACTCCCATCAAAAATGCCCGCATCGCTGCGGGCATTTTTTTCGTCTTGCGCTACGCCACATTACTTCAGCGGCGCATCCTTCAGATGCGGCTTGCGCGCCACGGGCGGGAAGGTGCCCGGACGGCCTGCCGCAAACGTCGCTTCCGTCTGCGATGCTTCCACCGGCACGGACAGCTTGCGCACCTTGGCCACCTGCGCCGCCGTTACCGGTGTGCCGCGGTTGCCCCAGCTGGTCTGGATGAAGGTCACCACCTGCGCAGTCTGCTCATCGTTGAAGATGTCCGCATACGGCGCCATCGTCAGCGCCGACGGCGCCGTGCGCGTGGCGGGCACGGCGCCGCCCGACAGCACGATGTTGATGGCCGAGGTCGGGTCATTCGTCTGCAGCACGGCATTGCCGGCCAGCGCAGGGAAAGCCTTGTCGTAGCCCTTGCCGTCGGAACGGTGGCAGCCGGCACAGCGGTCCAGGTACAGCTGGGCCCCCGTGGAATTGACGATGCCGCTGAACAATTGCTTGCCCAGCTTGTCGTCCGCCACGAAGGCGGGTGTGGCCGGATTCGATGGCGGCAACGATTTCAGGTATTTCGCCATGGCCGCCAGGTCGCCATCCGTCATGTGCTGCATGGAATGGGCCACCACGTCGTTCATGGCGCCAAACGACGCCGTATGGCTGTTGCGGCCCGTCTTCAGGAATTCGGCGATCTCCGCCGCGCTCCAGCGCGCCAAACCGCCGCCATGCTCATTGCGCAGCGAGGGCACGGACCAGCCGTCGATCACGCCGCCGCCCGCCAGGAAGGTGGTATTCCCCTCGTCCGTCAGCGATTTTTCCTGCATGCCCACGCCGCGCGCCGTATGGCAGGCGCCGCAGTGGCCCAGGCCCTGCACCAGGTAGGCGCCGCGCAGCAATTGCGCATCGCCCGTCGCCGGTACCTTGTACGGCTGCGGCGTGGGCGCGAAGGCCCAGCGCCAGATGGTCAGGGGGAAACGCATCGACAGGGGCCAGGGAATGTCGGCCGCCTTGTTCGGCGTCGGGTCCGCCTTCACGCCATGCATGAAATAAGCGTACAGCGCCTGCATGTCCGCTTCGCTCAAACGCGAGTACGAGGGATACGGCATGGCCGGATACACGGTGTAGCCGTGCTTGGTCACGCCGGTGCGCATCAGCTTGTCGAAATCGGCAAAGCTCCAGTCGCCGATGCCGGCCTTTTTATCGGGCGTGATATTCGTGGAATATACCTTGCCGATCGGCGTTTCCATGCCCAGGCCGCCCGCGAACGGATGGCCCTTCGTGCCGGCCGTATGGCAGGCGATGCAGTCGCCCGCGCGGGCCAGGTATTCGCCCTGGCGTATCAGCTGGGCGTTCGGGACGGTGGCGGCGGTGGCCGGGGTGGCAGACCAGGCGGTGCTCGAGGCAAGCGCCAGCAGCAGCGCGCCCACGGTATGGGTGAATGTGTTGTTCATCTTCTTGTTCTTTATCAGGCGACCAGGGGACGGGGATCTTTCAGGTATTGCTCGCGGATGGCCTTGGCCGACCAGTAGGTCAGCGCGCAAGCGAGGCCCGTCGGGTTGTAGCCGATGCCGACCGGGAACACGCTGGAGCCGACGGCAAACACGTTGTGCACGTCCCAGCTCTGCAGGTAACGGTTGACGACGCTGGTCTTGCGGTCCGCGCCCATGGCCGTGCCGCCCGCCCAGTGCGTGGTCTGGTAGTTGCGCAAGTCCAGGTGGTCGCCCACGTTCTTGACGGACACCTTGATCGATTCCGGATTCATGGCTTCGGCCACCTTCATCATCTTGTCCGTGACGAAACGGCTCATCTTGATGTCGTTTTCCTTCCAGTCGAAGGTAAAGCGCAGCAATTGCTGGCCATACTTGTCCGTGTAGGTGGGATCGAGGTCGACATAGCAGTCGCGGTAGGTCATGTTGGCGCCGTGGCAATCGAAGGACACCGTGTTCAGGTAGCTCTTCTTGACGGCCTTTTTCCAGGCCGAACCCCAGGCGGGCGTGCCGTCGGGCGTGGCGATGCCGGAAATGGGCTTGGAGCCGGCCGGGTTGCACCAGGCGGGCGAACCGCCCACAAAGCCCAGCGGGCCATGGTCGAAATTGTCACCATTCCAGTCATCGAGCGCGACGCCGGTGCCGCCGGCGCCGATGAAGGGGTTGGTGTTCGTGTCTTCCTTGAAGAAGGTCTGGATGGTGGACATCATCTGGTAGGCGATGTTGCGCCCCACCACGCCTTCATTGCTGACGGGGTCATACGGCTTGCCGATGCCCGACAGCAGGAACAGGTGCGCATTGTTGTAGGCAAAGGCGCTGGCGATGACCAGGTCGGCAGGCTGCTCGACGGCCTTGCCGTCCGCATTGATATAGGTCACGCCCGTTGCGCGCGCTTTGCCAACTTTGCTGCCGTCGAGGTTGATGCGCACCACGTTGCAGTTGGCGCGCAGCTCGAAATTCGCCACCATGCGCAGGGCCGGCATGATGTTGACGTTGGGCGAAGCCTTGGAATAATTGTAGCAGGCGTAGCCGGAACAGAAACCGCAGAAGTTGCACGGTCCCATCTGGCAGCCGTACGGGTTCGTGTAAGGGCCGGAGGCGTTCGACGACGCGTTGACAAACGGGTGGTAGCCGACGGACTTGGCCGCGCGGCGGAACAGTTCGGCCGTGTACGGCACTTTTTGCGGCGCCAGCGCGTAATTGTCGGAGCGGTCGCCCTCGAACACATTGCCGTCGCCGACGACGATGCCGTTGACCTTGTACGCCTGGCCCGAGGTGCCGAAAACTTTCTCGACGAAATCGAAGTGCGGCTCCAGCTCGGCGTAGGTCACGCCAAAGTCCTGGATCGTCATGCCTTCGGGAATGAATTTCTTGCCGTAGCGGCGTTCGTAGTGGCTGCGGATCTGCAGCTCTTCCGGCAGGACGCGCCAGTGCATGCCCGACCAGTGCAAGCCCGCGCCGCCCACGCCCGTGCCCGGTTTGAACGCGCCGATCTGGCGGTAGGGCACGGCCACGCCCGTGATGCTGTGGCGGAAGGTAAACGTGCTCTTCGACATATCCTGGAACAGCTTGCTGCGCTGGATATAGGTCAGCTCGTCGAGGGTCTTCGGATAGGCGCCGTCGGGATAGGTGTCGCGGTACTCGCCCCGTTCCAGCGCGACCACGTTCAGGCCCGCTTCCGTCAATTCCTTGGCCATGATGGCGCCGGTCCAGCCGAAGCCCACAATCACGGCGTCGACAGGCTTCATTTTCAAATCTGGTGTGATATCACTCATGATGGTTTTTCTTTTTCTTTGATCTGGTACAACAACAATGCGATGACAGGCTTAGGCGATGGAGACGGGCGGCAACGGGTATTTCTTGCCGTACTGCTCGACCCAATCCATGTAGTCGGCGCGGGCGCCAGGGAATCCCACCATCTTCCAGGCCAGCATGTCCTTGTTACCGCCATGCACGGGATCGCAAAAATATCCCTCGCGCGTGTTTTGCAACAGCTGGTTGAAGAAGACCTTGGCCGGCACTTCGCCGATGTCCAGGGTGCCCTTTTGCAATTGCGTGATGACGGCGTCGCGCTCGGCCGCATTCAACTGTACGAAAGGCTTGCCCGACTGTTTATTGACGGCTGCGTTCACGCCGGCCAGGGCGCTCTTGTACAGCTCGCGCGGCGCCATGTGGAACTGGTAACCGAACTGTTCGATCGACGGCACGAACGGTCCCTGCATGTACCACAGCGCGCCGTAGGCGTATGGCGTGTTCATCTGCAAATCGATGAATTCATGGGCGCCCGCTTCCAGCGCGCCCGGGCCTTCGCCATCGGCGGGGATCAGGCGGTCGACCAGCGCGCTCAAGGTGGCCCATTCGGTGGCGTCGAAGAAGCGGGGTTTGTAGGCAGGCTGGTCCTTGGAGACGGCCATGGCCAGGCCGCCGCCGGCGCCGGCCAGCAAGGCCACGGCCGGCGCAGCGCCGACGGCCTTGCGCAGGAAATTACGCCGATGGGGTGAAATCCCGATGATTTTCATAGGTTTTCCTCAGGCGGCACAAGCCGCCACAGTGATGGATGTGTGGATGTCAGACAGAAAATGCGGGCACGCGCCGCTGAGATTGCAGGTTTCACTAGAGATGACTGGGGTATCGGGGCGCGGCGCAACAACCTGTCGGTTAATTGACCAACATGATTGACAAGCAGTTGCTTTGCATTTACGGTGCGCATCGTACCATAATTAAAAGAAACATTCAGAGACAGGTATTACATGATTAAAAATGAGGCAGCGCCGCGCGGCCGCCCGCGCAAGGCGGGCGTGGAAGACGCGGTACTGGAAGGTATCGTCATGCTGGTGCGCGAGCATGGGCTGGACGCGGTGACGATACAGATGGTGGCCGACGCTGCCGGCGTGGGGCGCCAGACGATTTACCGGCGCTGGCCGCGGCGCGAAGACATGCTGCTCGACGCGCTCGTCAAGCGCACGGCGGAAAAACTGCAGCGCGCGCTCGACATGCCGGACGGCCAGGAAATCGAGGCGATCTGCGCGCGCATCTTCGACAACCTGAACGCGGACGGCCGCTTCACCTGCGATCTGTTGGTGCTGATCCACAACGATGCGGCCGCGCAGCTGCGCTTTCGTGAACAGATCGTCGCCCCGTGGATCACCCTGGTGGTGCAGCGCCTGCTCAACATCGGCGTGCGCGCCGACCTGGACCTGCGTTTGTTTGCCTTCATGCTGCAATCGGCGCTGGTGTACCAGATGCAACTGGGCGGCCAGCTGGACGCTGCCCTGCAGGAGCGTTGCTGCCGTTTTATCCGCAGCATGCTCTAGATTAGCTGGCTATAATCGTGGCGAGTTCTTCCACACACCACCAGAAAGCCAGCCCATGAGCCATGTATTTCCCGCCAGCCTGCAAGCGCCGCGCAGCCGTTTAAGCAGCAACGGTCCCGAACTGTCGCGCATCGTCGCCGGCATGTGGCGCATCGGCGAGTGGAATATGTCGGCGCAGCAGCGCCTGGCCTTCATCGAGCAATGCCTGGCGCTGGGCGTGTCGAGTTTCGACCATGCCGACATCTATGGCGATTACAGCGCCGAAGGCCTGTTTGGCGAAGCGCTGGCCCTGCGGCCGGGCTTGCGCGACAAGATGGAACTGGTCAGCAAGTGCGGCATCAAGCTGCTCTCGCCGCACCGTCCTGGCCATGCCATCCAGCATTACGACACGAGTGCGGCGCACATCACCAGTTCCGTGGAACACACCTTGCGGCAGTTGCACACGGACCGCCTGGACTTGCTGCTGATCCATCGCCCCGATCCGCTGATGGATTTCGACGAGATCGCCGGCGCATTCAGCCAATTGAAACAGGATGGCAAGGTGCTGCACTTTGGCGTGTCGAACTTCAGCCGCCACCAGTTCGAGTGCCTGCACCGGCGTTTCCCGCTGGTGACGAACCAGGTGGAATTTTCGCCGCTGCATGTGGCGCCCCTGTTCGACGAAACCTTCGACGGCTTGCAGGACGTGGCAGTGGCGCCGATGATCTGGTCGCCGCTGGCCGGCGGCCGCCTGTTCCAGGGTGGCGATGCGAACGTGGAGAACTTGCGCAATGTCATCAAGCAAATCGCCGACCAGCTGCAGCGCCCGTTTGCCAGCGTGGTGTTTGCGTGGATCATGCAACTGCCATGCCGCCCCTTGCCGCTGACGGGCTCGGGCCGCATCGAGGCCGTGGGCGTGGCCGTGGAAGGCACGCAATTTTCGCTCAGCCGCAGCGACTGGTTCGCCATCCTGCGCGCCGCGCGCGGGCACGAGGTTGCCTAAGATTTAATCAATCTCATCCGGGTCATTAAATACCTGCGGCAACGCAATGCCGCGCCAGCCCAGGTACCACGCCAGGTTGAGCAACAGGGTGGCGGCGATATACACGGCGAAGAACAGCGCGAAAAAGCTGGTCTTCAGCCACACCAGCAGGGCGATGGCCACGATCAGCAGCAGCAGCGCGGCCAGGCTTTTCTTTTGCTTGGAGCTGGGGAAGCGCAAGGTCGACACCATCAGGCTGCCCACGCCCACCAGCAGCAGCATCAGCAGATAGCTGTGCAGCATGGAATCGATGGGCGCCGGCCAAGCCACCACCACGGCCGCCACGCAAGCAGCACCGGCCGTGATCGGCATGCCGACAAAATACAGGGGATCGGTGCGGCCCACGTTCACATTGAAGCGCGCCAGGCGCATGGCGCCGCAGGCCACGAAGAAGAAGCTGGCCATGCCGCCAAAGCGCAGCAGCAGCGGATCGTGCACGCCCATCTGCACGAAACCGTAGCAGTACAGCAGGACGGCCGGGGCGCAGCCGAAATTCATCACGTCGGCGATGGAATCGAGCTGCACGCCGAACTGCGAGCTGGTGTTCGTCAGGCGCGCCACATAGCCGTCGAGCGCATCGAACACCCCGGCCAGCACCAGCAGCGCCGCCGCCAGCCGGTAGGCATCCGCGTCGCCCACGGCGGCGTTATCGACGGAAATAACGATGCTGGCAAAACCGCAGGCTATCGAAAGCAAAGTCACCATGCTGGGCAAGGCGTATTTGGCGCGCTGCAGGCGCGACTTGGGCAATGTGTTCAAATTTGTGGGCAATCAAAGAAATCAGGAATGAGGCAATGCAGCGGCAAACGCCGCACTATGCTCATTCTACCCTGCGCGGCAACGGCACCGTCCGCGCACGAGCGCGCAGCATATCTTTTCAGAGATGCTCTACGGCAGATCAAAATGCCTTAGAATCGTTTTACAGCCCCCCACCAGACAGGAGTCAGCTTGATTGCCTCGTTATCGCGTTGGACACACACCCTTCCCGCCCTCCTGACCGTTGCACTGCTGAGCGCCTGCGGCGGCGGCGATAGCGGCGGCAACACTGCGCTGAACAGCTCCACGGCGGCAAAACAGTTGACCGAGGAGCCGGGCGCCCCAGCCCTCAGCAACAATATCGCCACGGATGGCTTCAACTGGATCAATTACCGGCGCAGCCAGATCGGCCTGGGCCCGCTGGTGCGCAATAGCCTGATCGACAATGCGGCACTCGGCCATTCCAACTATCTGAACAGCAACAGCGTGGTGGCGCACAGTCAAATCAAGGGCAAACCCGGCTTTACGGGCGAAACCCCATTTGACCGCCTGAGCGCGTCAGGCTACGTCATCACGTCCACCTGGGGCGAAGTCATCGCGGGCATAACGAGCAACTCCGGTTTCTACATGGCGGAAAACCTGATCACGGCCGTGTATCACCGCTTCGTCATCTTCGAACCGGTGTTCAAGGAAGGCGGCGCCGGTTCTGCCGTCAACAACAGCGGCTACGCCTACTTCACCACCGACTTTGCGGGCAACAGCCGCTACGGTCCCGGTTTGCCGGCCGGACAGATCATCAGCTATCCGTTCAACGGACAGCTGAAGGTCGCCACCAGTTTCTCCAGCGATGAAGAAACGCCCGATCCCGTGCCCAACCAGGACGTGGTCGGCTACCCCATCAGCGTCCATGCGAACTTCGACGCCACCCTCGGCGTGACTGCGTTCACCGTGCGCCAGCGTGGCGCCAGTGCGGACCTGGCGGTACGCCTGCTCAGCAAGGAGACCGATGCCATGAATACATCACGCTCGGTGGCCGCCATCATCCCGCTGGCCCCCCTGCTGGCGGGCACTACCTATGACGTGAGTTTCATCGGCAAAGTCAATGGCGCGAACATCACGCGCACCTGGTCCTTCACGACACGCTAGGCGGCAGGCGGCTGCCAAACGGGCGCAGTGTCGAGGACGACTGGATGTAAAATAGCAGTTCCTGCTTTACTGCCATTGACACGTTTTGGGGCTCTGCGCACACCGGGCATGATGAAACCACACGCCACCTGCGATGATGATGCTGCCGTAGCGGCATCCGACATGGTCCGTATTCTCGATGTAGAGAACGGACTGGGCCGCATCATGGGCGACCGCCTCCTGTACCTGAAAATCCTGCGCCGCTTCCTGCATGACCACGGCACCACGCCGTGCCAGATCCGCGCCGAATTCGACGCGGGCAACTATGCCAGTGCGCGCCTGAAAGCGCATACCCTGAAAGGCGCCGCCGGCATGATCGGTGCGCGCCACGTGCACGGCCTGGCGGCAACCCTGGAGTCGGCGCTGCGCGCGCAGGCGCCCGATCTGGCCCGGCAGATGCTGCAGCTGGAACTGGCGCAGGATCAATTGCTGGGCGCGGTCAGCAGCATGCTGGGCACGCCGGAAGCCACCCATACGGCGGCGCAGGACGTGGCGCCCGATCCGGCCGCACCCGCCATCCAGCTGCTGCTGGCGCGCCTGGCCAGCCATCTGCGCGAAGGCGACGGCGCGGCCATCGACATCCTGGAAAACTCGGCCAGCCTGCTGGCCGCCAGCCTGGGCGTGCACGTCTACCAGGAAGTGGCGGCCGCTGCGCATGAGTTCGACTTTGACGGCGCACTCGCGGCGCTGCTGCGCCGCCGCTAGCCTCCAGGCTCAACGGTGGTATTGCGCCTCTTCCGCGTAAGCCATGCCGCAACTCTTGCCGCAAAAGCGGCGCACGGCGTCGAGCGGCTTGTCGCAATACCAGCACGCGCCTTTCGGCGGCAAGGTCGCGATCAATTCCGGCATGGCGGGCAATGGCCGCGCCACTGCCTCATCCTCGCATACCACGACGTCCGGCTGTTTGCTGTCCATGGCGGTTCCTTTCCTAGCGGCACTTCAAGGCCGCTCAGCAAGATTACGTCAGCGCTGTCCGGAGCCCATGACATTTCTCAACGGCGGCCACGCTTGCCCCATCCGCATACTGAAATTCCCAAACGACAACGTTGCCACTTAACACTACAATCAGTGTTCCGTTCACTTGCGCGCTTGCCATGAAACCCATTCCTCTGCTGCTCTCCTGCCTGCTGCTCAGCGCCTGCGCCACGCGCGCGCCCACGGCCTATACGCTCAACTCGGGCGCCGAACGCACGCCGGAACAATTGGCGGTGGTCTTCGAACACGCCGACCTGACCCTGCGCATCGATCCGGCCAGCCGCAGCATAGCCGGCGATGCCCGCCTGACCTTCCTGGCGACGCAGCCGATCACGCGTTTCGCGCTGGACCTGGACCGCAACCTGCCAGTCGATGCCATCGAAGTCGACGGCAAGGCGCTGCGGCCGCAGGACTATGCCAACCCGCAAGGCCAGCTCAGCATGACCTTGCCGGCCACCATCGCGGCAGGCGCGCGCACCACCATCCGCATCGTCTACCACGGCGTGCCGCACGTCGCCGTGAAAGCGCCGTGGGATGGCGGCATGGTATGGTCGAGCACGGCAGACGGCGCGCCATGGATCGCCAGCGCCGTGCAAGGCGAAGGCTGCGACCTGTTCTGGCCGTGCATCGACCATCCGATGGGCAAGGCCCAGCTGATCGACCAGCACATCCAGGTACCGGCGCCGCTGGTGGCGGCCGGCAACGGCATCGCGCTCGGCATGGACGAGGCCGACGGCTGGCGCACCTGGCACTGGCGCGCCAGGCATCCGAGCACCTATGGCATCGCCCTCAACGTGGCGCCCTACCGCAGCATGCAGGGGGAATATGTGAGCCGCTACGGCAACCGCATCCCCCTGCAATTCTGGTACCTGCCGGAGAGCGAAGCGAAGGCGGGCGCACTGTTCGCGGAGTTGCCGCCCATGCTCAATTTTTTTGAAAGCGTGATCGGCCCCTATCCGTTCGGCGACGAAAAAGTCGGCATCGCCGAAACCCCGCACAAGGGCATGGAACACCAGACCATCAATGCCTATGGCAACAAATTCGCCAAGACCAGCTACGGCTACGATGAATTGCTGCAGCATGAATTTGCCCACGAATGGTTCGGCAACCAGCTGACCAACAGCAACTGGGACGATATGTGGCTGCACGAAGGCTTCGGCACGTATATGCAACCGCTGTACATGCAGTATCTGCGGGGCGAACAGGAATATTTTGCTTCGTTGCAGCAGATGCGCGCCGGCATCGTCAACAAGGCGCCCATGGTCTCGGGCAAGCCGAGAAGCGAGGAAGAGGTCTACGACCTGAAGAAGGGCGGACCCGGCGGCGACATTTATGTGAAGGGGGCGCTGGTGCTGCATACCTTGCGCGGCCTGATCGGCGACGAGGCGTTCTTCCGCGCCGTGCGCCTGCTCGTGTACGGCACGGAACAGCCGCAGCCGGGCCAGTTCCAGCCCCGCTACGGCAGCACGCAGGAATTCATGGCCATCGTCAACAAAGTCACGGGCGGCAATTACGACTGGTTTTTCCAGGCTTATCTGTACCAGGCGGCACTGCCGGAGCTGGTGAGCGAGCGCACGGGCGACCAGCTGCGCCTGTCCTGGAAAGTGCCGGGTAATAGCGCCTTCCCCATGCCCGTCGAAGTGCGCGTGGGCCAGCGCGTGGAAACGCTGACCATGACGGGCGGTAGCGGCCAACTGGGCTTGCCGCCAGGCGCCACCGTCACCATCGACCCGCACTCACGCGTGCTGCGCCGCGCCGAGCATATCGAGGCCTTCCAGAAGTTCAAGGAAGAACAAGGCAAGGGCAAGAAGGGCTGAGCCGCCGCCAGCCAGGGCAGCAGCTATTTCCGGAAGCTGCGCACCGCGTCATTGGCATTGTCGGCAATGACTTTTTGCAACGCCGGCTGTCGCGCATACTTGGCGGACAGCCGCTTCCACTGGCGCTGCGCCTGGCCGCAGGAGCTGGCCACGGCTTGCGTGATTTCGCGCTGCCGCGCCTTGTCGTGGTCATCCCATTCGCCGGCAAAATGCTCGCACATTTGCGCCTGCTCAATGAATTGCGCCACGTCGCGCGGCAGTTTTTCCTCGGCCGTCGCCAGCAGGGGCAAACAGCACAGCACACCGGCGATCAGGATTCTCATCGCGGCCCCGCTTACTTGCCGATGCAGAAACGGCTGAAGATCACGCCCAGCAGATCGTCGGGAGAAAACTCGCCCGTGATGCTCGACAGCTGCACCTGCGCCAGGCGCAGCTCTTCCGCGAACAGGTCCAGCGACTGGTCGTCCTGCGCCGCGTGCGCGGCCGCGATATTCAAATGCTTGCCGGCCGACTTGAGCGCGATCAAATGGCGTTCGCGCGCCAGGAACAGCGATTCACCCGTCTGTTGCCAGCCGGCGATGCGCAGCAGCTCGGCGCGCAGCAAATCGATGCCGATGTGCTCGTGCGCCGACAGGTAGACGTGCGTGGCATCCGGCAAGCTGTCGACGCTGGGCTTGTGGCCCGAGAGGTCGATCTTGTTCCACACGCGCACCACGGGCACGCCTTCGGGGAAGGCGGCAACGATGGTTTCGTCGGCCAGGGTGGGGCCGTGGTCCGCATCGAGCAGGTGCAGGATGACGTCGGCCTTGCCGATTTCGCCCCAGGTGCGCTCGATGCCGATGCGCTCGACGGCGTCGATGGCGTCGCCCGCGCTGCGGATGCCGGCCGTGTCGATGATGTTGAGCGGAATGCCCTCGATCTGGATGGTTTCGCTGACCTTGTCGCGCGTGGTGCCGGCGATCGGCGTGACGATGGCCACGTCGGCGCCCGCCAGCGCGTTCAGCAGCGACGATTTGCCCACGTTCGGCTGGCCCGCCAGCACAACATTGAGACCTTCGCGCAGCAGCGCGCCCTGCGCCGCCTGTGCAAACACTTTATTCAGGGCTTCGATGACGGCTTTCAGCTGGCCGCGCGCATTCGATTTTTCCAGGAAGTCGATCTCTTCTTCCGGGAAGTCCAGGGTCGCCTCGACCAGCATGCGCAAGCCCGTCACCTGCTCCACCAGCGCGTGGATGGTGTTCGAGAACGCGCCCGACAGCGATTGCGAGGCGGACTTGGCCGCCGCTTCCGTGGAAGCGTCGATCAGATCGGCCACGGCTTCCGCCTGCGCCAGGTCCAGCTTGTCATTGAGGAAGGCGCGGCGCGTGAATTCGCCCGGTTCGGCCAGGCGCAAGCCGCTGTCCCGGCCCGCTTCCAGCACGCGCGCCAGCAGCAGCTGCAGCACCACGGGGCCGCCATGGCCCTGCAATTCCAGCACGTCTTCGCCCGTGTACGAATGGGGGCCCTTGAAATGCAGGGCGATACCCTGGTCGATGATGGCGCCGTCGCCGTCCGTAAACGGCAGGTAGGTGGCGTGGCGCGGTTTCAGCTGCTGCGCGCCGAACAGGGCCGTCATCAAGGGAGCGAGATTTTTGCCAGAGGCGCGTACCACGCCGATGCCGCCGCGCCCGGGAGCGGTGGCGATGGCGGCGATAGGGGAAGAGTCGAGTTTCATGGGGTAATTGTAGTGTATTCGGGAAGGCTGCAGGAGCCGCGATATTTTCAGCGACAGAGCGGGTGCACATGAAGGGGGAGGTCAGTGGAAAACCGGCAAAACCCACTTTTTTTGACATCGTAGCCATTGGGTACGATGTCAAAAAAAAGCCCGCGCGAGGCGGGCTTTCTGGTCGCTGGCCGGACTTATTTGACGGCTGGAGCGTATTTCTTGGTGATCACCCATTGCTGGCCGATCGACAGGACGTTGTTGACGACCCAGTAAAGTACCAGGCCCGACGGGAAGAAGAAGAACATCACCGAGAATGCCAGTGGCATGAACAGCATCATCTTCGCTTGCATCGGATCGGCCGGGGCCGGGTTCAGCTTGGTCGTGATGAACATCGAGATCGCGTACAGCACGGGCAGGATGCACCATGGGTCATGCTGGGCCAGGTCCGTGATCCAGCCGATCCATGGCGCGCCGCGGATTTCCACGGACGCGTTCAGGACCCAGTACAGCGCGATAAACACGGGCATCTGGATCAGGATCGGCAGGCAGCCGCCCAGCGGATTGATTTTTTCCGTCTTGTACAGCTCCATCGTAGCCTGGTTCATCTTTTGCGGATCGCCCTTGAAGCGTTCGCGGATGGCTTGCATCTTCGGCGTGACCAGTTTCATCTTGGCCATGCTGCGGTAGCCGGCGGCCGACAGCGGGAAGAACAGCAGCTTGATCAGGATCGTGAAGGCGATGATGGTCCAGCCCCAGTTGCCCAGCACGCTGTGGATCTGTTCCATGACCCAGAACATCGGCTTGGCGATGATGGTCAGCCAGCCGTAATCCTTGACCAGTTCCAGGCCAGGCGAAACGTTTTCCAGCAGGTGGGCGATTTGCGGACCCGAGTACAGCTTGCTGTCCATGCTGGCCGAGGCGCCAGGCGCCAGGGTAGGCAGGGGCAGCACGTTGCCGATGGCGTACAGGTTGGTGCCGACCTTCTTCGTGAAGATGTCGCGCTTGGCGTTTTCAGGCGGAACGAAGGCCGAGACGAAGAAGTGTTGTGAAATCGCAAACCAGCCGCCATTCGCCGTGGCCGGGTGCAGCGCCTTCATGGCGTTGTCGTTGCCCTTCTTCTCGTCTTCCACGGCCGCTTTTTCGATTTTCTCGAACGTCAGCTTCTGGTACTTGTCTTGCGGCGTGTACAGGGTCGGACCCGTGAAGCTGCTGTTGAAGAACGAGTCGCCGACGGGCTTGTTGCCGTCATGCGTCAGTTGCAGATACAGCTGCGGCGTGACGGGCGCAGCGCCCACGTTGGCCACGTCGTGGCGCACGTCGATGACGTAGTCGCCGCGCTTGAAGGTAAACGTCTTGGTCAGCTTGACGCCGCCTTCGACGGCTTCCATCACCAGTTGAATCTGCTTGCCATCGGCCAGGGTGCGTACGCCCGGCTGCACGGTGAAACCGCTCGCGTGCGTAGGGAAGGGACCGCCGACCAGGCCCGATTGCGCCAGGTAGGTATGGTTCGCACCTTCGTCGAACAGCACTTCGTTTTGCTTGCCGTCGTCAGGCTGGCACCATTTGAACAGGCCGAAGCAGCCGCCAAACCAGCCCGGATTGCCCGCGCCCTTGAATTTCAGCAATTCCAGACGCTTGACCTGGCCGCCCAGGGTGTCGATATCGACCTTGATGACGTCGGTGGTGATGGTAATCACTTCGCGCTTGAACGCGGCGGGATCGACGGCCTCACCCGGCAGGGCAGGCACGCCTGCCGCAGCCGACACGGCGGCCGTCTTGGCAGGGGTCGCAGGCGCCTTGGCGGTTTGTTCCGTGTTCGCGGAGAACATCGACGGCTTGCCGTTCGAGATCATCCATTCGTTCCAGAGAATTACCAGCGAGACGGAAAACACGATCCACAGGATGGTACGTTTATTGATATCCATTAGGGTATTTGTCAGGAGTGGTTGCAACCGCAAGCGGTCGTTGAAGATTGTTTACCGTCGGCCGGCGGCACCGGGTCGACGCCCCCTTCATTCCAGGGGTGGCAACGGCACAGGCGCTTGGCAGCCAGCAGGCTGCCCTTGGCAGTACCGTGCACGCGCAGCGCTTCCATCGCGTAATGCGAACAACTCGGATAGAAACGGCAATTCTGTCCCAGCATGGGGCTGATCAGCAACTGATAAGCGCGCAGCAGGAACAGCAGCAGGGTTTTCATGGCGCGGACGGTGGTGGCGCAGCAACAGAACGGGCCTGGGCGGCGATTTGCGCCGCGAACAGGCGGCTCAATTCTTCACGCAGCTCGGCTTTGAGCCGGGTCGTGGTGGCCGGGCCATCCTTGCTGTTGACGGCGCGCGACAAACGCACCACGCAGTCGACCGGCGGCAGCGCGCTGTTGCGAAACAGCTCGCGCGTGACGCGCTTGATCGTGTTGCGGGTCGCCGCGCGCGGCGCGAAACGCTTGGCCACAACGACGCCCAGCCGCGCATGCGGCAATTGATTGTGTCGGGTGTACAGCACAAAATGCGCTGTTTTTTGCGAAGGGCGCAAACGAAAAACGGATGAAAATTCATCCGTTTTAACGATACGCCGAACGCGCGCGAAGTCGTGTGAACCTTCGCGTTGATTGCCGACTGGAGTACAGCTAGCCACGCGATCAGCTGTCAACGACAAGCCTAGACGGCCAGACGTTTGCGGCCCTTTGCGCGACGTGCGTTGAGCACATCACGGCCACCACGGGTAGCCATACGAGCGCGGAAGCCGTGCGTACGCTTGCGGCGAACGACGGAAGGTTGGTAAGTACGTTTCATGTTGGTCTCGCTAAAAACAAAAAAAATGCAAAATCGGGTCTGACGTCCCGTCAGTTTTTGGTGCCAATGACAATCGCGCACTTATGCCAAGGCACAAGCTGGCCAATCTCATCGCCCGCTTAATCCACGCTTAGTCCATATTGTCGTTCCAAATGAATAAACACGGAATACGGGCGGGGAACCCTGAATTATTCAGCATATGCCCCCCTCTTGTCAAGGATTGCCGTGATCGCCAAGAAATTTGCGCGCCGGGCTCCGCCTGCCGGCAAGGCCCCGCCGCAGGCCGCGCCAGCACTGCCTGTGACGGGATAACCGGGGGATAAGTCGCCTCTTATACACACGGCGCCCCACCCCGCCACACAAAAATAACAGCCGTGCCTGTGGATAACTTTCGCAGTCGGGAGTAGAATAGCGTGTTACGTGTGGCGAGCCCTCGCGCGACGCCGGCCTTGCAACACGGTGACCGCAGGGCAGAATCGATACGCCCTCCCACACCTTTTCACATAGACATACATGGATAATTTCTGGCAGGCCTGTTCCGCGCAGTTGGAACTGGAGCTGACACCGCAACAATTCAGTGCGTGGATCAAACCGCTTATCCCTCTCGATTACGAAGAGGGCAAGCTGCGCATTGCTGCGCCCAATCGCTTCAAGCTCGATTGGGTCAAGACCCAGTTCGCCAGCCGCATCACTGCCCTGGCCATTCAGTACTTCGAAGCGCCCACGGAAGTGCAGTTCGTGCTCGACCCGCGCCTGGCCCTGCCGAAGAAACCCGTTGCCGCCAGCACCCCGGCCAGCGATCCGAATGGCGGCGCGCCCAGCGCGCGCGCCGCGGAGCCGCAGCCCAGCGTGCCGGAACTGAGCATCGGCGCCGCGCCGCGCCGCGAGCAGAGCCGCATCAACACCGACCTGACCTTCGACAGTTTCGTGACCGGCAAGGCCAACCAGCTGGCGCGCGCCGCCGCCATCCAGGTGGCCAACAACCCGGGCGTGTCGTACAACCCGCTGTTCTTCTACGGCGGCGTCGGCCTGGGCAAGACCCACTTGATCCACGCCATCGGCAACCAGGTGATGGCCGACAATCCGGGCGCAAAGATCCGCTACATTCACGCAGAACAGTACGTTCGCGACGTAGTGACCGCTTACCAGCGCAAGGGTTTCGACGACTTCAAGCACTATTACCACTCGCTCGACATGCTGTTGATCGATGATATTCAATTCTTTGGCGGCAAGAGCCGCACGCAGGAAGAGTTTTTCTATGCGTTCGAGGCATTAATTGCCGCAAAGAAACAGATCATCATCACGTCGGATACGTATCCGAAGGAAATCACGGGCATGGACGACCGTTTGATCTCGCGCTTCGACTCGGGCCTGACGGTGGCCATCGAACCGCCGGAACTGGAAATGCGCGTGGCCATTCTGCTGAAAAAAGCCAAGCAGGAAGGCGTGACCTTCTCCGACGACGTGGCGTTCTTTGTCGCCAAGCACTTGCGCTCGAACGTGCGCGAGCTGGAAGGCGCGCTGCGCAAGATCCTCGCGTACTCGCGTTTCCATGGCAAGGACATCACGATCGATATCGTCAAGGAAGCCCTGAAGGACTTGCTGTCGGTGCAGAACCGCCAGATTTCCGTGGAAAACATCCAGAAAACGGTAGCCGACTTCTTCAATATCAAGGTTGCCGACATGTATTCGAAGCGCCGCCCCGCGAATATCGCCCGGCCGCGCCAGATCGCCATGTACCTGGCCAAGGAATTGACACAGAAGAGTCTGCCGGAAATCGGCGAGCTGTTCGGCGGCCGCGACCACACCACGGTGCTGCATGCCGTGCGCAAGATCGCGCTGGACCGCACCAAGAACCCGGAATGCAACCATGAATTGCATGTGCTGGAACAAACATTGAAGGGTTAAGCGCCGCTTGGGCAAGACTGGCTCAAAACGTGCTTTACCCTTATTATCTGGGAGAGCGCCGCAGCTGGTCTGCCGGGGTTCCCCATGCAATGATTGTTAAATTACTACGTTAAACTTCATACCTATACATTGAGGATAAATATGCAATTGGTCAAAACCACCCGAGATACCCTTCTCCGGCCACTGCAGATCGTGAGCGGTATTGTCGAGCGTCGGCACACTATGCCGATTCTGGCCAATATCCTCATCCGCAAAGACGGTGAAAATGTCTCCTTCCTGTCGACCGACACCGAAGTGCAGATCACCACGCACGCGGAAATCGGCTCCGGCGCGGACGTCACGGGCACCACCGTGGCCGCGCGCAAGCTGCTGGACATTCTGCGCGCGCTGCCCGAATCGGGCGACGTCACGATGACCCTGCTGAACAAGCGCCTGACCGTGCAAACGGGCAAGTCGCGCTTCGCCCTGCAAACCCTGGCGGCGGAAGAGTTTCCAACCGTGCAACAAGCGGAAAGCTACAACGCCAGCGTCACCCTGCCCCAGAAAACCTTGAAGCACCTGTTCAACATGGTGCATTTCTCGATGGCGCAGCAAGACATCCGCTATTACCTGAACGGCTTGCTGCTGGTTCTGGATGGCAATAATGTGATCGCCGTGGCCACCGACGGCCACCGCCTGGCGTTTTGCCAGGTGGCCACCGAGCAGACGTTCGCGCGCCAGGAAGTGATTATTCCGCGCAAGACCATCATCGAACTGCAGCGTCTGCTGGAAGAAAACGATGAGCCGGTGCAACTGGACATCGCCGCCAACCAGGTGAAACTGACCTTTGCCGACATCGAGCTGATCTCGAAGCTGGTGGAAGGCAAGTTCCCCGACTACACGCGCGTGATTCCAAAAGGCTACAAGAACGACTTCACGATCGGCCGCGATGAGCTGCTGCGTTCGCTGCAACGTGCCGCCATCATGACCAGCGACAAGTTCAAGGGCGTGCGCTGCATCATCACCCCGGGCAGCATGAAGATCAGTTCGACCAATGCGGACCAGGAAGAAGCCGTCGAAGAGCTGGAAATCGACTACGGCGGCGACTCCGTCGACATCGGCTTCAACGTGACGTATCTGCTGGACGTGCTGAACAACCTGAAATGCGAATACGTCAACATCGCGCTGGGCGATTCGAACTCGTCCGCACTAATCTCCATCCCGGACAACGCAGACTTCAAGTACGTTGTCATGCCGATGCGCATTTAAGCCTTAGCCGCAGCATAAAACTGGGGTCAGACCCGACGGGTCTGACCCCAAAATCAGCAATCGTTATTTGAGAAAGCAGTCCATGTCCGAGAATCCACAAGACACCCCGATCCAGGCCAAAACGGAAGAATACGGCGCCGCCTCCATCCAGATCCTGGAAGGCCTGGAAGCCGTGCGCAAACGCCCGGGCATGTACATTGGCGACACCTCGGACGGCACCGGCTTGCACCACCTGGTATTCGAGGTGCTGGACAACTCCATCGATGAATCGCTGGCCGGCCACTGCACGGAAATCCACGTCACCATCCACAGCGACAATTCCATTTCGATCACCGACAATGGCCGCGGCGTGCCGACCGGCCTGAAAATGGACGACAAGCACGATCCGAAGCGTTCGGCGGCGGAAATCGTCATGACCGAGCTGCACGCGGGCGGCAAGTTCGACCAGAACTCGTATAAAGTATCGGGCGGCTTGCACGGCGTGGGCGTGTCCTGCGTGAATGGCCTGTCGAAATTGCTGAAACTGACCATCCGCCGCGACGGCAAGGTCCACTTCATGGAATTCGTGCGCGGCGTGCCGCAGAACCGCGAAATCGAAATGCGCGACGGCGTGGCCGTGTCCCCCATCAAGATCATCGGCGACACGGACAAGCGCGGCACGGAAGTGCACTTCTGGGCCGATGAAGAAATCTTCACGCACGTGGAATTCCACTACGAAATCCTGGCCAAGCGCATCCGCGAACTGTCCTTCCTGAACAACGGCGTCAACATCAAGCTGTCCGACCAGCGCACGGGCAAGGAAGAAGTGTTCGCCTTCGAAGGCGGCACGCGCGGCTTTGTCGAGTACATCAACAAGGCCAAGTCGGTCTTGCACCCGACCATTTTCCAGGCCACGGGCGAGCGCCTGTCGGACCAGGGCACGAACATCACGGTCGACGTGTCGATGCAGTGGAACGATGCCTACAATGAACAGGTGCTGTGCTTTACGAATAACATCCCGCAACGCGACGGCGGCACCCACCTGACGGGCCTGCGCGCGGCCATGACGCGCGTGATCAACAAATACATCGACGAGCAGGAATTCGCCAAGAAGGCGAAAGTGGAAATCAACGGCGACGACATGCGCGAAGGCCTGACCTGCGTCTTGTCGGTGAAAGTGCCGGAGCCGAAATTCTCGTCGCAGACGAAAGACAAGCTGGTGTCGTCCGAAGTGCGCGGCCCGGTCGAAGAGATCGTCGCCAAGACCCTGGCAGATTACCTGCAGGAAAAACCGAACGACGCCAAGATCATTTGCGGCAAGATCGTCGAAGCGGCGCGCGCCCGCGAAGCGGCCCGCAAGGCCCGCGATTTGACGCGCCGCAAAGGCATCATGGACGGCCTGGGCCTGTCGGCCAAGCTGGCCGACTGCCAGGAAAAAGACCCCGCCCTGTGCGAACTGTACATCGTCGAGGGTGACTCGGCAGGTGGCTCGGCAAAACAGGGGCGCGACCGCAAGTTCCAGGCGATTCTGCCGCTGCGCGGTAAAGTCTTGAACGTGGAAAAAGCCCGTTTCGAGAAAATGCTGTCGTCCGAGCAGATCACCACCCTGATCGCCACCCTTGGCACCTCGATCGGTCCGGACGAATTCAACGTCGAGAAACTGCGCTACCACCGCATCATCATCATGACCGATGCGGACGTCGACGGCGCCCACATCCGTACCCTGCTGCTGACCCTGTTCTACCGCCAGATGCCGCAACTGGTCGAGCGCGGCCACATCTACATCGCGCAACCGCCGCTGTACAAGGTGAAAGCGGGCCGCGACGAGCGCTATCTGAAAGATGACGCCGAAGAAGCGAGCTACATGATGATGGTGGCGCTGAACACGGCCGTGCTGGTGCCGCGCGAAGGCGCGGACGGCATTTCCGGCGACACCCTGACGGAACTGGTGCGCAAGTTCAACCTGTCGAACACCATCATGACGCGCCTGACGCGCGTCATCGACCGCGCCGCCCTGACGGCCATCATGACGGGCGTGCAGCTGGACCTGTCGACCCTGGACCTGGCGGAAACCTCCGCCCTGGCCCTGCAGACGGCCATCAACGACAGCGCCGTGCGCGTGCACGTGCGTTCCGACGACTTGTCGGAAAAACACAAGCTGCACATCGAGCGCATGCACCACGGTAACGTCAAAATCACGGCCATCGACGCCGACTTCGTACAAGGCCCGGACTACGCCGTGCTGAGCAGCGGCGCCGCCACCTTCGAAGGCCTGATCGGCGAAGGCGCCTTCGTGCGCCGCGGCGAAGGCGAGCGCATGAAGGAAATCGCCGTGGTCGACTTCCACCAGGCCATGCAATGGCTGCGCGACGAAGCCGAACGCACCGTCTCGAAACAGCGCTACAAAGGTCTGGGCGAAATGAACCCGGATCAACTGTGGGAAACGACGATGGACCCGACCGTACGCCGCCTGCTGAAAGTGCAGATCGAAGACGCCATTGCGGCGGACCAAATCTTCACCACCCTGATGGGCGACGACGTGGAACCACGCCGCAACTTCATCGAAAACAACGCGCTGCGCGCGGGGAATATCGACGTGTAAGCTGTCGGGTGACACAAATAGTGAAAACTGTGCCAAGTTAGTGAAAAAGGCAAACTGCTGAGGTTGGCCTTTTTCGTTTTGTATCGCAAATCGACGATTCAGCATTAGGTTAACTTATTACTATGGTCTACACGGTCAACGTCAGAGATATTGAATTTGCTTTGCAGCAACTAGGTGGCGAGGCGAGTACACGAGAAATTCAAGACAGGATTTTTTCGCACTATTGCAATGGAATCCTTCCTGAGAATTATCAAAGTGAACGAACGTTCAAACAGACAATTCAACGGAAGATGGAGGATTACTGTCCTCAGGCAGCCGGATTCGATCAATCGAAAAAAGAAGGGAAATTCCTAAGAATTGGCCATGGCCAATATCGCATCGCGCTTACTCACAATGCGAAAGAATACATTGCAATCGAAGAAGTGCTGGGCTTCGAACAATTCATAGAAGGCGCCACTAAGAAAATATTCGTTAATGCATATGAGCGTAACGCTGAAGCTAGGTCCAAATGTATTGCGTATTACGGATGCAAATGCTTCGCCTGCGGTTTTAACTTTGAGAATACCTACGGTGAAATTGGGAAAGCATTCATTCATGTTCACCATATTGTGCCGCTCTCAGACATAAAAATATCGTACGCAATTAATCCCATTCGGGACCTCCGGCCGCTATGTCCTAACTGTCATGGCATTATTCATCGAACAAAAATCCCGCTTTCTGTCGAGGCATTAAAAGCAATTGTAGATGCAAATAAGAAGTAATCTCCCTGCTTACAAGTACTCGTGCCGACGCAATCTTAAAACCACTCAAGCACGGTCAGTGTAGAAGCCGAAATCTCCATGATTTAGCTCCGCTCCCTATGGCAATATCGTTGTCAGTCTCTCAATTTTATTACTGAATTCGCAAGAAGATGGTCCGGTCAGTTAATTCAACGACTGTTGGAAAACTTCGACAAAATGTTGGTAAAGTGGTAAGCGTCGCCTCACCACCGTCTTCCCTTAATCGCCGCAGATCCCGATGATTGAATTTGGGACGCAAATTGATTGTGTCCACAAATTTATTTATGGACACAATAATTCAACCAGTCACAACCAGGG
>NZ_WFLL01000051.1:0-39580 GCF_009208755.1 Janthinobacterium sp. FT14W
ATTGTTCACGGTCCCCCGCCTAGCGCAGTTGCCAGCTCGTAGCCCGCACGGGGCCGGTGGGCGCCAGGACGGAGCCCGCGCCGCCGGCCGCGCCGGCGCGCTAACTCAGCGCTGGTCGGTGCCCAGCGCCACGCGCCAGCGCCGCGGATCGATATTCAAGCGCAGCTGCTGATGTTTGAGCAGGTAGCGCACGCCGACGAGCGCGGCCGCCAGGCCCGACAAGGCGCCGATGCCCAGCGCCCAGCGGGGGCCGAAGGTGTCGGCCACCCAGCCCACGACGGGCGCGCCCAGCGGCGTGCCGCCCGCCGAGATCGCCAGCACGATGGCCATCACGCGGCCCCGCATGGCGGGCGCCGTCGACAATTGCACACTGCTGTTGACGCTGGTGGTAAACGTTTGCGCGGCAATGCCGATGACCACCAGCATCATGCCGAACAGCCAGTAATTGGGCATCACGGCGGCCAGCGCGCAGGCCAGGCCGAACAGCGCTGCCGCTCCCAGCAGCAAGGCCAGGGTGGGCTGGCCCCGCCCCGCCGCCAGCAGGGCGCCGGCCACGGAGCCGCAAGCCATCACGGAACTGAGCACGCCATACTGGCCCGCGCCCGCATGGAAGGCCGTCACGGACATGGTCGACAGGAAGATGGGGAAGTTCAGGCCGAAGGTGCCGATCAGGAACAGCATCAGCAGGATGGCCATCAGGTCGGGCCGCTGGCGCACGTAGCGGAAACCGTCGCCCAGGCTGGCCCGCGTGGCCTTCAGGCGCGGCGCGCGGCGCAGCAATTCCACGCGCAGCAGCAACAGCGAACCGATCACGGCCGCAAACGAGACGGCGTTGATGATGAAGACCCAGCCGCTGCCGACGCTGCTGATGAGCAAGCCGGCCACGGCCGGGCCCAGCATGCGCGCCGCATTGAACGAGGTGGAATTGAGGGCCACGGCGTTCGTCAGGTCTTCCTCGCCGACGATTTCGGCCACGAACGTCTGGCGCACGGGCGAATCGAAGGCCGTCACGCAACCCAGCAGGAAAGCAAACACATACACGTGCCACAGTTGAACCAGGCCACTGATGCACAGCAAGCCCAGGCCCAGCGCCAGCAAGCCCATGGCCGCCTGCGTGAACAGCAGCAATTTCCTGCGATCCAGCAAGTCGGCCGCCATGCCCGTCAGGGGCAGCAACAGCAGCTGCGGGCCGAATTGCAAGGCCATGACGATGCCGACGGCGCTGGCATTGTGCTGCGTCAATTCGCTGAGCACCAGCCAATCCTGCGCCGTGCGCTGCATCCAGGTGCCGATATTCGACACGAGGGCACCGCCGGCCCAGATACGGTAATTGGGTATGCGTAGCGAACGGAATGTGTTGTTCATCTGGGCGTGCGGGCTCCTTGCCGGGTTGCGGGATACATCAGCGGATCATTCCGCCAAGCGTTTGAGTAATGCCACCGCATGGTTCAGTTCGGCGACTTCGTCCGGCGTGAGCCGGGTTTCGATGGTGCGCGCCAGCCAGTCCTCGCGCGCGGCGCGGCTGGCGGCGATCCAGGCGCGGCAGCTGTCCGTCAGGGTCAATATCGTCTGGCGTCCGTCTGCCGGGTCGGGCGCGCCCGTCACCAGCTGCGCCTCGGTCAGTGCCAGCACGGTGGCGGCCATCGACTGGGGCCGCATGCCTTCGGCGCGCGCCAGGCTGCTGGCCGTGGCCGGGCCGTCGCGTTCGAGACGGCTGAGCACGGATGCCTGCGACATGCTGACATCGCCCAGGTGCGCTTCCTCGCGCAGGCGGCGGCGCAGCTTGCCGATGAGGATGCGCAATTCGCCAGCCAGTTGCAGTACCTGTTCGTGGCCGTCGTGGTCTTCTTGTGGGGTGCTCATGCTCGCCGTATGGTGGATCAACGGCCTTTACTATAACAGATATGCAGGTAGACTGCACAGTTTGCCTGCATACATTAACAGAATGACTATCTTGCGGGCGCAAAAAAGCCGGGGCGGGAGATGGCTCCCTGCCCCGGCTTGCCGGCCATCCTGAAAGTGCGGACCGCTTAGCTGATGTAATTGAACAGCGACAGGCCCGACATGGAAGTGAACGACTTTTGCGCCGCCTGCAGGGTGATCTGCTGCTGGCTGAACAGGGAAATCGCCTTCACCATGTCCAGGTCCTGCAAGCCCGACAGGGTGCTCGCATATTGCAGGTCGAGGTCGTCGCCTGCGCTGTCGAGCGTGTCGAGTTCCTTCAGCCGCGAACCGACTTCCGCGCGCACGGACAGCACATTGTCGTAGGCCGTGTCGAGGATATCGTGCGCCGCGTTCAGGCTGGCCGTCAGCCGCGCCTGCCCCGCGTCGCCCGAGGCCGGCTGGCCCAGCGCACCGATCAGGTTGGTGATGGTGGTAAAGATCGATTCCTTGCCGCTGGGCTCCAGGGTAAACTTGTCCAGGTCGGCCGGCTTGCCCGCGATATTGACTTGCTGGCCGTCAAAGTTGATGGCGTCGCCAGACTTGTAGGGCACGGGCACGGCGGGATTCGGGATGGTCTGGCCCAGGGTCACGTCCGTCACGGTATAGGTCGTGACGGCAGCATTGCCCGTGCCCGTCACCTGGAAATCGATCGAGTACTTATGCCCCGTCAACTTGGTGGGATCGGTCACGGTGCCGCCGGAAATGATGCCGGCGCCGCCGCGCGTAAAGTTGCCCGGATCGGCCGCCGTGGTGAACTTGCCGTTGCCCGTCAAATTGTTCTCGAACACGGCCGCGCCCGAGTCGCTGGTGGCCAGGTAGCGGGCCGAGCCCACCTGCAGCTCGCGCTGGCCCTGGTCGCCCACGTAAGTGGCGCCGCCCGGCGTCTGGCTGAACGGTTGCGTGGTCGACTTGTAGCCGCCGAACAGGTAGCCGCCCGCGTTGTCGGACGTGTTGGCGATGCCCAGCAGATCCGTCAGACGCCCCTTCAGCTCCGTGGCCAGGCTCTGGCGGTCGATATCCTTCAATGCCGGATTACCGGCCTTCAACACCAGTTCCTGCACGTCGGCGATCAGCGAGGTGGTGCTGGCCAGCGCCAGGTCTTCCTGCGAAAGAAAATTCTTGGCATTCGAGCGGTTCGTCACGAATTGCGTATTGATCGATTGCGATTGCGTCACTTCCAGCGCGCGCGCCGACGCGATCGGATCGTCGGCCGGCGTCAGGTTGCGGCGGTTCGCCGACAGTTGCATCTGAGTGCGGTTCAGCGCGCCCTGCAGATTGTTCAGCTGCGTGCTGCCCGCGTCATAGATCATTTTGGTACTGATGCGCATGATGCTGCCCTTCCTGATGGCGGCGGGGCGCCAGGCACCGCCGCTTGAATCGCTGAATCTGAATGATGATTAATTAACGTCCGAGGCCGATGACCACGTCGAACAGGGTGCTGGCAATCTGCATGACCTTGCCGCAAGCCTGATAGGCTTGCTGATAGCGCAACAGATTGGCCGCCTCCTCATCGAGGTTGACTCCGGAGACGGCCTGCTGCTGCGTGCTGGTTTGTTGCAGTAATGCAAGACTAGCCAGGCCGCTGACCTGCACTTCGCGCGTCTTGTTGCCCACATAGCTGACGGTTTCCGCATACGACCCCTGGAACGTGGCCTTGCCCCCATCGAGAATGTTTTTCGTCTGCAAGCCTGCCAGCAAGGCGGCATTGCGGTTGTCGCCCACGCCGCCCGCGTTCGGCGCGATGGTGAATTTATCGCCCTGCGCGGGCGCGCCCGTCATGTTCACATTGATGCCGCCAAAGCTGAAGCTGTCGCCTTCCGTGTACGGGATATTCGCCGTGCCGGCCGGATACGTGGTGGTGGCGCCATTCAAGCCTTTCACCGTCACGGCCTGGCCCGCAGGAAAACCGGACAGCGAGGTGGTCGCCTTGTCATATGTCAGGGTGACGGTGCCCGTCAAGGCGTTGCCCGGCGTTAAATATGCCTTGTCCACGCTACCGGCGCCCAGCTTGCCGCTACCCGTGTTGCTGACGGGCGCGCCCGTGGCGATCGGCGCGCCGGCGGCCAGCTTGTTGCGGTCGGTAATCGCCACGGCCAGGTCGGAGGCGCCGTGGGCCGTGGGCCGGACCATGAAGTTGTCGCCTTCGGCAGCCGTGCCCGTGATCGAGAAATCCACGCCGTCGATGGTTTGCGGCACCGTCTGCGGATACGGGTTGATGGTCGTTTGCGCACCGTCGCTCTGGCGCGTCACCACATAATTCGTGCCGTCATACTTGACGGCGTAATCGCTGGCCGTCAGCTTGGTCGGATCGCTGACCTTGGCCGACAGCGCCGTCGTGCTGGTCGCGTTGTTGCGGTAGTCGGCGCCGATGACGGGATCGGGCAGCTTGAAGAAATCGCCCCCCATGTCGCCATTCAAGTCCTGGCCCAGCTTGTGCTGCTCGTTGAAGGTGGAGGCCAGCGCGATGGCGACCTTGCCCAGCGAATTCTGGATGCGGTCCAGGCTGCCGCTGCGGAATTCCAGCAAGCCGCCCAGCGCACCGCCGCTGAGGGAACTTTCCGACAGCTTGGTGACGCTCGTGCCCGTCACATAGCCCACGTCCAGGCGGTTCGGGTCCGTCGGCGACGGCGTGGTGGCCAGTTCAAAGTTCTTGTCGCCCACCACCAGCGGCTGGCCCGAACCGATCGAGACGGTGATCGTGTTGCCGGCGCCCGGCTGGACCGTTGCCTTGACGTATTTGTTCAGCTCCGTGATCAGCTGGTCGCGCTGGTCCAGCAGATCGTTGGGCTGATTGCTTTCATTCACGGTCAGGTTGGTGATCGCGGTATTCAGTTCCGCGATCTGCTTGGCGTAGGAATTGATCACCTTCACGTTCGAGGTGATCTGCGAATTGACGCCGTCGCCGATTTCCGTCAGGCGCGCGCTGAGGCCCTGGAAGCGCGCGGTCAGCGAGTTTGCGCTCGACAGCAATGCCTGGCGCGACGAGACGGACGAGGGGTTCGAGCTGAAATCCTGCACGCCCTTGAAGAAATCGGCCATCGCCGGCGACAGCCCGGCCGTGGGGTCCGCCAGCATATTGTCGATCTGGGTAATCTGCGTGTAATAGGCGTCGAGCGAACTGGTGCTCGCCTGCGCGCCATTCACCTGGGCCGCCATGAAACCGTCGTACTGGCGCTTGACTTGCGATACCTCGGTACCATTGCCCACAAAGCCATACCCAGCATTGTTGAACTGCGCCGTCTGCTGCAGCACCACCTGGCGGTTGTAGCCGTCCACGTTGGCATTGGTGATGTTATGCCCGGTCGTCGACAGGCCCACCTGCGCTGCAAGCAAACCGCTCTTACCGATGCTGAGTAGATTCGAAGTCATGGTGTCTTATTGGTTACCGTCAAAAGTATTTACGGCAGCCGCGGCGAAAACTTGAAGCGCGCGGCCTGCACGGGGGCACGGCGGGGCGTCAGCCGACCAGCGAATTTTTGATAATCTTTGTCAATTTGGCAGCGTAATTCGGGTCCGTCGCATAGCCGGCTTTCTGCAAGCCCTGGGCGAACGTGCTGGCGTCGCCTGCGCTGGCCAATACTTTCTCGTAGCGCTTGTTGTTGGTAATCAACTGCGCATAATCCTTGAAGCTGTCCGCGTAGCTGTCGTAGGCGCGGAATTTTTCCACCTTGCGCTGCGCCTTGCCATTCACATATTCGGTGGTGACGGCTTCCGTGACCTTGCCCTTCCAGTCGCTTGTCGCCTTGATGCCAAACAGGTTGTGGCTGCTGCTGCCGTCGCGGCTGATGATTTCGCGCTTGCCCCAGCCCGTTTCCAGCGCGGCCTGGCCCAGCATGAACTTGGCCGGGATGCCGGTGGTGCGGCTGGCTTCTTCCGCATGCACGCCCAGCTTTTCCTGGAAGGCGCGCACATGCGGCGCCTGCGTGGCGTTGGCCTTGTCGCTCAAGGTTTTACCGGTGGTGGCGCCGGCTGCGCCGTCGCCCAGGGCGCCCTGCTGCTGGCGGAAGGCCGCCAGTGCCTGCGCCATGCTCGACGAGCGGGGCGACGGCGCTTCGGCGCCATCGGCGGCCAGCGCCTGGTTCGACGACGACAGCTGGCGGATCAGCACGTCCGCCAGGCCCGTGCCCCGCTTGGCCAGGTTCTGGCTCGTCTGCTGGTCCAGCATCGAGGTGTACATCTTGCTTTGCTGGCTATCCATGATGCCGTCCTGCGGCGTCGCTTCGCGCATGCTTTTCATCATCATATTGATGAACATGGCTTCGAATTGCGTGGCTGCCTCTTTCAGGGCGGCGGGGTCCTTCGCCTTGGCGGACTGGCGCAAGCCGTCCATGCCTTTCACGTCATAGGCGGCGGTATTGCTGAGGTCGGTTTGACTGATCATGGCGTGTCCATCAAATGATTTCAAGTTCGGCGCGCAGCGAACCGGCCGCCTTCATCGCCTGCAGGATGGCCAGCAAGTCCTGCGGCGAGGCGCCGATGGCATTGAGGGCTTTCACCACGTCCGACAGCGACGCGCCGCCCTTGACCAGCATGACCTTGCCCGGTTCCTTCTTGATATCGATCTGCGCCGTCTGCGTGACCACCGTGCGGCCGCCCGACAACGGCGGCGGCTGGCTCACCTGCGGCTCCACATTGATGGTGACGGACAGGTTGCCGTGCGAAATGGCGCATGTTTCCAGGGTCACGGACTGGTTCATCACGACGGAACCCGTGCGCGCATTCATGATGACCTTGGCGGCCAGGCGGGCCGGATTAACTTCGATGCTTTCCAGTTGGCCCAGGAAGGCCACGCGCTGGTCGCTGCCGCCGGGCGACTGCACCTGGATCACGCGGCCGTCCAGCGCGGCGGCCGTGCCGGCGCCGTAGCGGCTGTTGATGGCGTCGACCACGCGGCTGGCGGTGGCGAAATCGGTGGCGTTCAATTCCAGGCGTATCGTATTGTTGGCGCCCAGTACCGTGGGCACGGTGCGCTCGACGGTGGCGCCGCCCGAGATGCGGCCCACGCTCAGGTGATTGATGACGACGGAGCTGCCGGCCGCCTGCGCGCCCACGCCGCCCACCAGCACGTTGCCCTGCGCCATGCCATACACCTGGCCATCGGCGCCCTTCAGCGGGGTCATCAGCAAAGTGCCGCCGCGCAAGCTTTTCGCATTGCCCATCGACGACACCGTCACGTCGAGCAACTGGCCCGGCTGGGCAAATGCGGGCAAGGCCGTCGTCACCATCACGGCGGCCACGTTTTTCAGCTGCAAACTGGTGCCTTGCGGCAAGTTAATCCCCTGCTGCTGCAGCATGGCGGCCACGCTCTGGATGGTGAACGGGGTTTGCGTGGTCTGGTCGCCGCTGCCGTCGAGGCCGACAACGAGGCCATAGCCCATCAGCTGATTCTGGCGCACGCCGGCAATGCTGGCCAGGTCCTTGATGCGCTCGGCCTGCGCCACGGGCGCCAGCAGGGCGCAAGCGAGGCCGGCGATGGCCAGGAAGCGGGGAAAGGTCGAGGTCGCCATGATCAGAACGGCAGCAGGCTGAGGAAGAAGCGCGACGCCATCGACGCCATTTCTGCGCGGTCGATCTGGCTGTTGGTGCGGTACTCGACGCGCGCATCGGCCACCTGGGTCGACGGCACGACGTTGCCGATGCCGATGGTGTCCGGATTGACCATGCCCGAGAAGCGGATGAATTCCGTGCCCTTGTTCATGGCGATCTGTTTCTCGCCGGCGACGATGAGATTACCATTAGGCAATACCTCGATCACCGTCACGCCGATGGTGCCGGAAAAGGTGTTGCTGGCGGACTGGTTGTCGCCGTCGGCAAATTTCGTTGCGCCATTCGCCGCCACGGTGCCGCCGAAGCGGCCCTGGGCGATGCCGGGCGTACTGAAGCCCACGCTGCCCGACTTGTTGCCGGAACTGGCGCCCGCCTTGACGGCATTCGTGCGCTCGGTGATGGCGATCGTCATGGTGTCGCCCACGTGACGCGCGCGGCGGTCTTCGAAGGCGGGACGGTAGGTCGACGGCTGGTAGATGGAACCGTTGTTGACGACCACGGGTTCCGGCATCGGCGCGCGCGTGGTGGTCGGGTATTGCACGATCGAGGTGGGCGTGATGGCGCAGCCGGACAACAGGACTGCGGACAACAGGGCGATGATGGGGTATTGCATGACGGACCTCCGCTGCCATCCGGCGGCGGATGGCATGACGACTATGAAAATTAAAGTTGCGACAATTTCTGCAGCATCTGGTCGGATGTGGTGATGGCCTTGCTGTTGATCTCGTAGGCGCGCTGCGTCTGGATCATGTTGACCATTTCCTCGGCCACGTTGACGTTCGAGGTTTCGATATAGCCTTGCATCAGCACGCCGGCGCCGTTGGTGCCCGGCGTGTTGGTTTGCGCCACGCCGGAGGCGCCCGTTTCCATGTACAGGTTTTCGCCCTTCGATTCCAGGCCGGCCGGATTGACGAAGGTGGTCAGTTGCAGCGAGCCGATCTGCGATGGCGCCACGGTGTCGGGCAAGGTGACGGAAACGGTGCCGTCGCGCGCCACGGTCAGGCTCAGCGCGTTGGTGGGCACGGTGATGGCGGGCTGGATGACGAAGCCTTCGGAAGTGACGAGCTGGCCGTTGCTGTCCGTCTGGAACGAGCCGTCGCGCGTGTAGGCGGTGGCGCCGTCCGGCATCAGCACCTGGAAGAAGCCCGTGCCGTTGACCATCACGTCGCGCGAATTGCCCGATGCCTGGGGATTGCCCTGCGTATGGATGCGTTCGGTTGCCACCGTGCGCACGCCGGTGCCGATCTGCAAGCCCGATGGCAGCTGGGTTTGCTGCGACGATTGCGCGCCCGGCTGGCGCACATTTTGATACAGCAAGTCTTCAAACACGGCGCGCGACTTCTTGAAACCCGTGGTGCTGACGTTGGCCAGGTTATTGGCGATCACGTCCATCTGCGTCTGCTGCGCTTCCAGGCCGGTTTTGGCAATCCAAAGGGAACGAATCATGATTTTTCTCCAATAACAGCGCTAGTCAGCCCTGTAGACATATTTCTATGTGACCATTATGCGGTGGCCCCTATCAATTCAAAGCGAGGATCTGGGTGGCTTTCGCCGCGTTATTCTCGGCATTCTTCAATAAACTCATTTGCGTTTCGAACTGGCGCGCCAGGGCGATCATGCTGACCATGGAGTCGACGGGGCTGACATTGCTGCCTTCCAGCGCGCCCGTCGTCAGTTTGACGGCCTGGTCCGCCTGCGCCACCGTGCCATCCTTTAAGCGGAACAAGCCGTCGTCGCCGCGCACCAGTTGCTGCTCGGGCGGGTTGACCAGCTTGATGCGTCCCAGCACCGTCGACGGCCCCGGCGGCACGTCCGTGGAAATCGTGCCCACCGTGCCGTCGCCGCTGATGGCCACCGTCACGCCGGGCGGAATGGCCAGCGGGCCCGTATCGCCCTGCACCATCAGGCCCGACTGCGTCTGCAGCATGCCGTTTTCATTGAGTTTCAAGGCGCCGTTGCGCGTGTAGGCTTCGGAGCCGTCGGCCGACTGCACGGCGATCCAGCCGCCGTTTTCCACGGCCACGTCGAGCGCCCGGCCCGTGTGCTGCATGGGACCTTGCGTGAAATCGGAACCGACCGTCGAATCGACGACAAAGGCGCGCGTGGGCATCATGCCGTCGGCCACCACGGGCACGGCGCGGAACGAGTCGAGCTGGGCACGGAAACCCGTGCTGGTGGCGTTCGCCAGGTTATTCGCGGTGGTCGCCTGCTTGTCCAGGATGTGCTTGGCGCCCGAGCCGGCGGTGTAGATGAGACGGTCCATGTTTTATTTCTCCTGTTGCTTTCAACCCAAGGCAGAAAGCTGGGGTCAGACCCGGCGGGTCTGACCCCGGTACTATTAACGCAGGTTGACCAGGGTTTGCAGGACGGAATCCTGCGTCTTGATGGTCTGCGCATTTGCCTGGTAGGCGCGCTGGGCCGTGATCATGTTGACCAGCTCTGCCGTCAAGTCGACGTTCGACACTTCCACGGCCGAGGCGCGCAAGTTGCCCAGGGTGCCAGTCTTCGGCTCGCCCGTGATGGGCTTGCCCGAGGCCGAGCTTTCCACCCAGGCGTTGTTGCCCAGCGGTTCCAGGCCGTTCGGGTTGGTAAAGTTGCTCAACACCACCTGGCCCAGCGCGCGCGTCTTGCCATTGTTGTACTGGCCCTGGATGACGCCGTCGTCGCCGACGATGAATTGGCTCAATTGACCCGCCTTGTAGCCGTCCGCTTCCGTTTTCTTTTCCGCCGTGGCCGTGCCCAGCTGGGTCGATTTGCTGAAATCGACCTGCACCGACAGGGTCGGATTGGCGCCCGTGGCGGGGAAGATCGGCAGGTTGACGGTGACGGGCAAGGTTTGCGGCGGCGTCAGGGCCAGCATGGCGGCCCGGTCCAGGCTGCCGACCGTGTTGAAGACCAGCGAACCGGTCTTGACGGCTGGCACCACGGTCACGGCGCGGATGGCCGCGTCGATCTGGTCGGGCGTGCGGCTCGAGTTGACGCCGTTCGGCACGGCACTGCCGTAGGTGGCGGCGATGGCGGCCAGTTGCGCCGGCGTGGCGCCCGCGGCGGCGGCGGCAGCCGAGACAGCGGCGCCGACCGCATTGCCATAGGCGACGGCGGCGGCCGTCACGTTGGCCGGCACCAGCGGCACGGCCGTGGCGGCGGCCTGGTAGGCGGCGCGCGCGGCCAGCGAGGCAGGGTCCGTCTGCAGGGCGGCCGCGACCTTCATGCTGGTCACTTCCGTGCCGTCAACGGCCGAGTAGACGTCCCAGGTGTTGGTGCCCGTCTTGACGTAGAAATTCGACATGATGTGGGAATTGCCCAGCGAATCGAAGACCTCGACGGGAAACGACTTGCTGTACGAGGTGTCGTCCGTCGACTTGAACGGCACCGTGGTCGGCATGGCCGTGTTCGAATTGAGGTTGACTTGCGTGTCGATCTTGGTCGTTGCCTGGGGCTTCATGTCCGACTGGTCGATCTGCAGGGGCACGACGGCGCCGGCCACGATCTTGCCGTTGGCGTCGGCCGCATAGCCGGTCAGCTGCGCCAGCTGGGCGTTGACGATGAAACCGCTCTTGTCGACCTGGAACTGGCCATTGCGCGAGTACTGGATGGCGCCGTTGACGCTGGTGCGGAAGAAGCCGCCGCCATTGATGGCGATGTCCAGGGGATTCGACGACGATTCCAGGTTACCCTGGTTGAATTGCTGGGCGATTTGCGAGACCGACACGCCGATCCCCGCCTGGTTGCCGCCCACGCCATACAGCGAGTTGGCATAAATGTCGGCGAACTGGGCCTGCGACTGCTTGAAACCCACGGTCGACGAGTTGGCGATGTTGTTGCCGATGACGTCCAGCGATTTGGCGGCGCCATTCAAGCCGCTCAGGCCTTGTTGGAAAGACATTGTGTTCTCCTGGTAGAAATTAGGGGTAGGGGGTCACGCTAAGGGGAAGCGGCTTACAGAATCTGTTTCACGTCGGCCATGGTGATGCTGCCCACGCCCGGCACATTCAATTTCACGCCATTGGCGCCCGTCGACACGCTGGCAACCGAGCCGAACATCAGCGCCGTCGCATCCTTGAGCTTGGTGCCGCCGCGCGTGGCTTCCACCGCGAAGGTGTAGGCGCCGTCGGCCAGCACGACCGGCTTGCCGTCCTTGTCCAGGTCGGCGGTGGAACCGTTCCAGCCCAGCGGCAAGGTGCCAGCCGGCTGCGCCCCCAGGTCGATGGAATGGACTTCCTTGCCATCCTTGTAGATGATGACCTTGACCTTGTCGGCGGCCGTGGCCAGGTCCACGCCCAGCAGCGCGGCGCTCTTGCTCAGGTTGATATCCTTACCTGCCGTCAAGACGCCATGGCCGATGATGTTGGCCGCCTGCATCGATTCAGCTTGCTGGTAGCTGGCCTTCAGGGTTTCCAGTGTCGTGTTGAGCTTGTTGACGCCCGTCACCGTGGACAGCTGTGCCAGCTGGCTGGTCAGCTGCGCATTGTCCAGCGGATTCATCGGGTCCTGGTTTTTCAGCTGGGTGACCAGCAGGGTGAGGAATTTGTTCGTTTCCGCTTCGACACTGCCTGCCTCGGCCGTCGTCTTCTTCGGATTCATCGTCGCCATCAGGTCGGTGGTGACGGTGTTGCTCGTATCGATGATTGCCATAATGATCAATCAGCCTTATTGGCCGAGGGTAAGGGTTTTCAGGAGCAGCGACTTGGCCGCGTTCATGGTTTCCACGTTGGTCTGGTACGAGCGCGAAGCGGACAGCATGTTGACCATTTCGTCGACCGTATTCACGTTGGGCATGGTGACGTAGCCCTTCTCGTCGGCCAGCGGGTTCTTCGGGTCGTAGACCAGCTTCATCGGCGACGGGTCTTCGATCACCTTCTGCACCTTGACGGCCGTGGCGCCGTTGGCCATGGGCACGGCCTCGAACACCACCTGCTTGGCGCGGTAGGCTTCGCCCGTGGCGCTGGTGGCGCTGTCGGCATTGGCCAGGTTGCTGGCCACCGTGTTCAGGCGCTGCGCCTGGGCGCTCATGGCCGAACCGGAAACATTGAAGATATTAAATAGCGACATGATTATTGTCCTCCCTGGATGGCCGTCAGCATGCCCTTGATCTGCGAATTGAGGAAGGTCACGGCCGCCTCGTAGCGAATGGCGTTGTCGGCAAAGGCGTTGCGTTCGAGGTCCATGTCCACCGTATTGCCATCGACGGCGCCCTGGGCCGGCGCGCGGTACAGCAGCGGCGTGCCGTCGGCCAGGGTCTCGACCTTGCCGCCACCGGTTGCGCCCGCCGCTGCGGCCACGCCCTTGCCCGGCATATGCTGCGGCGCCGTGCCCTTCAGGGCGGGCGGCACGCCGTCCTTGCGCGCCATCGCGCCCTTCAGCGCGGCGGCGAAATCGACATCGCGCGCCTTGTAGTTGGGCGTGTCGGCATTGGCGATATTCGAGGCGAGCAATTCCTGGCGCGTCGAGCGCAGGCTCAGCGCCGTCTCGTTGAAGCGCATGTAATCGTCGAGTTTCCCTATCATGTCAGGCTCCGGAAAGATCTGCCACTGGCGCCCGAGATGGCGGAAGGATGGCGGTATAGTGATGACAGGAAACATAGTACGGCGCGCACCGGCACGGCCATCGCCGGATCAGACCGTACTTTTACCCCTTAATCGGCGCTTCGAACGGGGCGGCGCGCACTATCATGGCACTATTCCAGAGGCCTATCACCATGAAAACACCGCTTGCTTTCCTTCTTGCCCTCGCCGCCCTGCCATTGCTGGCCCAGGCGCAAAACGCCGGCCGGCAAACGCCGGAAGCGCTGCGCAACAGCGTGGAACAGTTCCTGCAGGTGCAAAGCAACGGCTTGCCGGGCAAGGTGACGATCACCGTCGGCGCCGTCGATCCGCGCCTGAACCTGGCCGCCTGCCCCGCGCCGCAGGCGTTCATGGCGCCGGGCGCCCGCGCCTGGGGCAAGACCACCGTGGGCGTGCGCTGCACGGCGCCAGCCAGCTGGACTATCTATCTGCAAGCCAACGTGGCCGTCGTGGGCGACTACGTGGCCAGCGCCGTGCCGTTGGCGCAAGGGCAAGCCATCGACGCCAGCCAGCTGGTGACGATGCAGGGCGACCTGGCCGCATTGCCGGCAGGCATCGCCACCGACATGGCCCAGGTGGTGGGCGCCAGCACGAATATTTCCCTGCCGCCAGGCACGCCGATGCGCCTCGACACCCTGCGCCGCAAGCCCGTGGTGATGCAGGGCCAGCTGGTACGCGTCGTTTCCAGTGGCAACGGTTTCCAAGTAGCATCAGAAGGACGCGCCATCGGCAGCGCCGGCGATGGTCAGACGGTGCAGGTACGCACGCAAAGCGGCCAGCAGATCAGCGGCGTGGCGCGGGCTGGAGGCATGGTGGAGGTCGCTTTTTAAACACGGATGGACAGCGATATTGTGGTCTGGCGCACTAAAGTTTCGGAAGAAGGTGCCGATAATGACACATATCCCGGAGTTTTTTGACTTCGACCAGACGAGGATCACGCTGTGAAAATTACCGACAACACCATTAAAAGCAATCCCGGCCTGCCGGTGGCGCCCGCGAGTACCTCCGGCGCCCGGAATGCCGAGAAAGCCCAGGCAACACCGACGACGTCGGACAATGTACGCCTGTCGCCGCAAGGACAGGCATTAGCGGCCAGTGCAACTGCCGGCAGCGGCGCCGTGTTCGACACGAAAAAAGTCGAGCGCATCAAGCTGGCGATCGCCGACGGCCAGTTCCAGGTCAACTCTGAAAAAGTGGCGGACGGTCTCCTCGACACGGTCAAGGACTTGCTGCACTCACGAAATAGATAGGTTCCCTCATGCAATCAGTGACTCCGTTTTCCAGCCTGCGCGACGAGCAACAGCTCATGACCACATTGCTGGCATTGATGAAAGAAGAACAGCGGCATCTGGTTGCCGCTGACATCGATGCAATCGCGGAGCTCACCGTACGCAAGACGGCACTGGTAGGACAATTGAGCCAGCTGGCGGCGCAACGCCACCAGGCGCTGGCGGCAGCCGGTTTTACGGCCGCCGAAGCGGGCATGGAAGACTGGCTGGTCGGCGCCAGCGAGGCCGAGGCGGCATCGCTGTGGAAAGCCCTGCTCGAGACCACGCGCGAAGCGAAAGAGCAAAACCGCCTGAACAGCCTGCTCGTCAACAAGCACATGCTGCACACGCAAGGCGCGCTGAACGCCATGCGCCCCACGGCCCAGAGCGGCAATTTCTACGGCCCCAGCGGCCAACCGACGACGAACACGGCCAGCCGCCGCGTCGTCATCGGCTGATTCCCCCCAGTTAACAGCCATGCCCCGGCAAGGGGCAGCCGCCCTGCCCTTCAGCCGTGCGCGGGACGTCCCGTATGCTGGCGGTATTTCGCCACGATGGCCTGCGCCTTCGCGGCGGCCGCCGCTTGCTGTTCCGGCGTCAGTTCCGCCTGCAGCCAGTGCCAGTACTCATCCTGATAGGGATTCGTGACGCCGGGCGCGAGGATGTCGTCGTAGACCTGGCGCAGGGCCAGCAGATAGCCATACGCTTGCGGCGCATCTTTCTGCACCACCTCGCCATCGCGCAGATACGCCATCATCAGGGTCGACACGCTGGTGAGTTCCGCCTCGTCCGCCTGCGCCGTCAGCTGGGCGATGGCTTGCCGCTTCCACGCCTGCACCAGCGGATCGTCGGGACGGTTGCGCAGCGCGCTGCGGTCGCCGAACGGGCCTTCCGACAGGAAGATGGTGGCCGCGCCCGGCACGCCGCCTTGCGCGGCGGCGGCCAGGTAGCCGAGGCGGTCCTCGCGCTGGCGCTGCGTCAGGCCCGCGCACAGCTGCTGCTGGGCGGCTTTTTCTTCCGCCGTCATCTCGCGTCCCAGCTCGAATTCCAGCCCCGGCAAGCGGCCTTCGCGCTGGAAGACGATGCAATCGTCGAGCAGGTTATACGCCGCATACGCGTCTTCCGGCTTGCCGCTGGCCGCCAGGCGTGCCAGCTGCTGCGCCAGGGTGACGGGCACGGGCGCCGCGGCGGGCATGGGCGCCGCATCCAGATTCAAATACGAGGCCAGGCTGCGGCCCTGCGGTGCGGCTGCGATGCCGGCCGCCACCTGGGGCGCATCGCCGTCGGGCGCCGGCCAGTACACGAACGCCAGCGCTGCCGCGATGGCGGCGGCGATGGCGATGCCGGTCAGTTTGTTATTCATGTGAGGTGGCGCATAAAAGGAAACGCACCTTACCACAGGCGCGCGGCACCGCTAGCCGCCCGCCTTTTTCGGCTGGTGGCCCAGCCTGGTCAGCGCGGCCACGATGGTGTCCACATGGTCGCCCTGCACTTCGATCACGCCATCCTTGACCGTGCCGCCCGAGCCGCACTGCGTGCGCAGCTGCTTGCCCAGCAGGGCCAGGGCGATGGCATCCAGCGGCAAGCCCTTGACCACGGTGACGCTCTTGCCGCCGCGGCCCTTGGTCTGGCGCGACACGCGCACCACGCCGTCGCCCGCAGGCGCCGCCTTCGCTTGCGCCTTGCACGCGCACTGCGCCAGCGGCTGGCGGCAGGCGGGGCACATGCGGCCCGTTTCGGTGGAATAGACGAGACCGCCCAGGGAGCTGCTTTTCATGAGGGAAAGATAAAAAGGAAGAAAGCGCGATTGTACCAAGCGGCAGCCCGCAGTTGACGAGCTCAGTTGGCTGGCGCCACGGGCGCCGTCGGCACTTCCGTCACCGTTTCCGGGATGCCCGACAAAATCGTCACGGCCACGCGGCGGTTGCGCGCGCGCCCTTCCGGCGTGGCGTTGGGCGCCACGGGGATGTTGTCGGCGTGGCCCACGGCCGTCAGGCGCGCAGCCTTCACGCCGCTGGCGATGAACAGGCGCACGACGGCGCTGGCGCGCGCGGCCGACAATTCCCAGTTCGAGGCAAAGTTCGAATTGCTGATCGGCTGCACGTCCGTATGCCCTTCCACCTGCACGTCGTGCGTGTCGTCCTTGAGCAGCACGGCCACGGCGCGCAGGGCCTGGTCCGATTCCGCCGTCAGGCGCGCCGCGCCCGGGTCGAACAGCACGCTGGCATTGATTTCCACGCTGACGCCGCGGCTCGTCTGCGTGACCCGCACCTTGCCTTCCTTGACCAGCGGCGCCAGGGTGGACGCCAGGTCCTGCGCCAGGCGCGTCATGTGTTCGCGCTCGCGGCGGATGGCTTCCGTGCGGCGTTTCAGGGCGGGATTGGGCAGCGGGATGGCTTGCGGCGCTTCCATGACGATGGGCGGCGCGCCCTTTTCCAGGCTGAAGGCCTGGCCGATGGCGTTCTGGAAGACGCGGTACTTGCCTTCGTTGACTTGCGAAATCGCATACATGACGACGAAGAAGGCGAACAGCAGGGTGATGAAGTCGGCGTACGAAATCAGCCAGCGGTCCTGGTTGTCCGGTTCCTCGTCATACTTCCTGCGCGCGCGCCGCATCATGGTCAGTGCTCGTGCAGCAGGCTGGAGACGCGCTCTTCGATGATGCGCGTATGGTCGCCCGTGGCGATGTCGTACAGCACGGCGGCCGTGATTTCATACTGCAGCACGCGGCGCGAAACGATGGCCTTGAGCTTGTTCGCCACCGGCAGGAACAGCAGGTTGGCCAGGCCCACGCCATAAATCGTTGAGACGAACGCGACGGCGATGCCGCCGCCCAGCTTGCTGGGGTCGGTGAGGTTTTCCATCACGTGGATCAGGCCCAGCACGGCGCCCAGGATGCCGATGGTGGGCGAATAGCCGGCCGCCGATTCCCACACCTTGACGGCCTGGCGCTCGGCCATTTCATAGGCGGAGATTTCCACGTCGAGCAGCTGGCGCAGCTTGTCGGGCGCGATGCCGTCGACGATCATGCGCAAGCCCTTGGCGTTGAAGCGGTCGGCCGTGTTTTCCATCAGGCGCTCGAGGGCCAGCGGGCCGTCGCGGCGCGCCGTCAGGCTCCATTGCCCGATGTCGCGCGCCAGCGCGGCGCGCGTGTCGGCGGGCGGCAAAAACACCCAGCGCAGCATTTCCAGGCCGCGCACGAAGGTGCGCAGCCGCGTCTGCAGCAGCACGGCGCCGAAGGTGCCGACGATGACGATGGCAAAGGCGGCCGGCTGCAGCAGGGAGGCCATCTTGCCGCCCTCCAGTGCCTGGCCGACCAGCAGGCCCGCCAGCGCCAGCGCCAGCCCGATTACGCTGGACCAGTCCACGCCTGCTCCCTCAAGGTTGCGCGCAGGCGCGCGACGGCCTGGGTATGCAGCTGCGAGACGCGCGATTCCGACACGCCCATCACCGCGCCGATCTCCTTCAGGTTCAGCTCTTCTTCGTAGTACAGGCCCATGAGTATTTTCTCGCGTGGCGGCAGCGCATCGATGGCATCGATCACGGATTGCCGGAAATCGGTATCGAGCAGGGAACGCAAGGGGTCGCTGTCCTCGTCCACGCAGTGGCGGTCGAGGAAGCTGTCATTGCCGTCCGGGTCATGAAAATCTTCGTAGTACACGAGCTGGTGGCCGCCGCCGTCGCCCAGCATTTCCTGGTAGTCGGCCAGCGACATCTTGAGCAGCTTGGCCACTTCCGACTCCGTCGGCGGATGGCCCAGGCGCTGCTGCAGGATGCTCATCGCCTCTTCGATCTTGCGCATGTTCTGGCGCATGCTGCGCGGCAGCCAGTCGCTGGTGCGCAATTCGTCGAGCATGGCGCCGCGGATGCGCAGCACGGCATACGTCTCGAACTGCGCGCCATGCGTCTCTTCATAGCGGGTAATGGCGTCCAGCAAGCCGATCATGCCGGCCTGGATCAGGTCATCGACCTCGACCGAAGGCGGCAATTTCGCCTTCATATGGTGCGCCAGACGCTTCACCAGCGGAATGTGTTCCGTCAGCAAATGGTCCTTGTTCGATTTCCCTTTGACCGTGTACATAGGCTGCTTATTGTTTTCTCGTCTTATCTGGTGCTACGGTTGCATTCAGGCGCTGAAATGGTGTGCGCTCCCCGTCTGGCACAAGGTACCGCCCAGCACCGGCGCCGCCGAACGGGCCAGCCGCTCGGCCAGTCCGCGAAACGCCACCGAAGCGCCCGCCAGCGGAAACGCATCGACCACGCTGCGGCCCAGCCGCGCCGCGCGGTGCAGATACTCATCGGCAGGCACCGACCCCATCGAAGTCAGTTTCACGGCCAGGTAGCGGCTTGCCGCCTGCGCCATATTATCGTATACCACTTTTGCCTCGGATTCGGAAGCGCCCGTGACAAGAATGCCAAACGGACGCCGTCCCAGTTCCTGGCTCAGGCGCTTGATCAGGCAGTACGCCGCCTTGATCGAGGTGGCGCTGGTCGATACCTGCACCACGATATCGGACGAGGCCATCAGGGGCACGGGGAAGCAGTCGCCCTCGTCGGCCACGACGCCGTCGACCAGCACGATGCCGCTCTGGCGCGCCAGCACCTCAAAGGTCTTGCCCAGGCGGCGCAATTCGTCTTCGCCCGCATAGTCCATGCTGTCCATCAGGTGGTTGCGCGCGCCCAGGCTGGCCACGCCGAAGCCTTGCGGCACCTGGTGGATTACCTGATTCAGGCCGCACTGCTGGCGCGCCACGTCGCGCAGGCTGGCGCCATGCGCCAGTCCCAGGCGCGATGCCACGCCATCGCTGCCGCCGCTGGCGTCGAGCAGCAGCACGTCATTGCCGCCATAGGCCAGCGAGGCGCCCAGGTTGACCAGCATGGCGCCCTTGTCGTCCTGCGGCGTGGCCGAGAGGAACGTCATGACGCGCGGCTGCGGCCCGGCCAGCATGCGGCGCAAGCCTTCGGCCTGGTCGAAATCGAAATTAGCCAAGGTGCACCCCGCGCGCTTCATTGTTGCGGGCAGCCGCCTGCGCCATCAGCAGCGGCAGTTCGGCATCGGAAAACTGCGTGGCCGCCGCATCGCGCTTGAGCTTGAAGGCACGGTCGATCAGGTAGCCGCGGTCGGCCAGGTACAGGTCTTCCGGCACGCGCTGGCCGTTCGACACATAGAACAGGTTCAGCTTCTGGCGGATCACCACGTCGAGCACGTTGCCGATCGACGCCGCTTCATCGAGCTTGGTCATGATGCAGCCGGCCAGGCCGCTGCCCTGGTAGGCGCGCACCACTTCATTGAGGGTTTCCTGCGTGGCCGTGGAGTTCAGGCACAGCAGGCGTTTCACGTCGGCACCGGCGCCCGACAGCATGGCCACCTGCTCCGTCACCATCTGGTCGCGCTGGCTCACGCCCACCGTGTCGATCAGCACCGTGTGCTTGTTCTTCAATTCCTTCAGGGCGATGCGCAGGTCCGCCTCGTCCTTCACGGAATGCACCATCACGCCGAGGATCTTGCCGTAGATGCGCAGCTGTTCATGCGCGCCGATACGATACGCATCGGTGGTGATCAGGGCCAGCTTTTCCGGGCCATGGCGCATTACGCAGCGGGCCGCCAGCTTGGCCGTGCTGGTGGTCTTGCCCACGCCGGTCGGGCCCACGAGGGCGAACACGCCGCCCTGCTCCAGCATGGCGTCTTCATTGGCCACGGTATTGAGGTTGCGGCTGAGGACCGTCTTGATCCAGCGCATGCTTTGCGCGCCATCGAGGCCGGCAGGCAGCTTGTCGATCAGGTAGCGCGCCAGGCTGGCCGAGAAGCCGGCCGCCAGCATTTCGCGCAGCACGACGGCCTTCTGCGGCTCGCGCTGCTGCGTCGAACCCCACGAGATTTCCGCCAGCTGCGTTTCCATCATGCCGCGCATGGCGCGGATTTCATTCATCATGCCGCTCATTTCGGCAGCGGCGTTCTCTTTGACGTGCGCCAGCGCGCTGGCCATCATCTGCTGCATGCGGGCCATGTCCACTGGCTCGGAGGCAGCCTGGCGCGGCGCGGGCTGGCGCGGCGCGGCGGGGCGCTGGGCCGGGGCGGCGGCGCGCGGCGGCGTGGCGAACTGGGTCTGCAACTGGGGACGGGGCTGGGCCATTTCGGAGGCGGCCGGCGGCGAGGCCAGCGAAGCGGCATCGTCATTGGCCAGCGCGAGGATTTCCACCACGCCATCGGCCTGGCGGTTCGACAGGATCACGGCATCGGGGCCCAGCGCTTCGCGCACCTTGCGCAGCGCATCGCGCGACGAGGCGCCCGTAAATTTCTTCACATTCATGACCGGCCTCCCAAGGCGGGGGTGGCGCAATCTTGGCTGAACTGTGTGACCATCATCGACTCCTGTTGCTTGAGTGCTGTCTTCCACATGGACACAGATCACCCGGACAGTTTCCATTATTAGCGATGCTTGGAGGAAATGATCGAAGGAACAGGACGGGAAAGTACCCGTTATTCAGTTTGCCGGCAGGAAATTGATGTTTATTTGACCAAAAGCAAGGGCTGGGAGGTTGGGGTCAGACCCCCGTACACGTTGGCAATGACCTTGCTGTTGGCGGTGTTGAGGGTCTGACCCCGGCATTGACAAAGCCAACTATTGCGCGCCCACCAGGCTGGTCACCCGTATCGTCTTGGTTTCCGGCACTTCCGCATGCGACAGCACTTTCAGCTGCGGCAAGGCGCGACGCAGGAAACGCGACAGCAGGGTCCGCAGCGGCGCCGGCACCAGCAGCACGGGCGTCAGGCCCAGCGCTTCCTGCTGCTGGGCAGCCAGCCCCGCCTGGTGGGCGATGGTGTCGGCCAGGCCAGGCTCGATGCCGGCCCCATCGCCGCCATTGCCCATGGCCTGCATCAGCAGGCGTTCCAGGCGGCTGTCCAGGGTCATCACGGACAGTTCGGCCGCGCCGGGGAACAGTTGCTGCACGATGGCGCGGCCCAGGGCCACGCGCACCAGCGCCGTCAGGTCGTTCGGGTCCTGCGTCTGCACCGTATGCTCGGCCAGGGTTTCGATGATGGTGCGCATGTCGCGGATGTGCACGCCCTCGGACAGCAGGTTCTGCAGCACTTTTTGCAGGGTCGACAGGGACAGCATCTTCGGCACCAGGTCTTCCACCAGGCGCGGCGACTCCTTGCCCAGGTGATCGAGCAGCGACTGCACTTCCGCGCGGCCCAGCAGTTCGGCAGCGTGCGAGGTGATCAGGTGGTTCAGGTGCGTGGCCACCACGGTGCCCGCATCGACCACCGTGTAGCCCATCGATTGCGCCTGGTCGCGCAAGCTGGCGTCGATCCAGGTGGCGGGCAGGCCGAACGCAGGGTCGCTGGTGGTCAGGCCCGGCAAGGTGCCGCTGGCCATGCCGGGATTGATGGCCAGGAACTGGCCGTTGAACGCTTCGCCCACGCCCACTTCCACGCCCTTGAGGGTGATGCGGTAGGCGGACGGTTTCAATTCCAGGTTGTCGCGGATATGCACGGGCGGCGCCAAAAAACCCACTTCCTGGGCAAATTTCTTGCGGATGCCCTTGATACGCTTGAGCAATTCGCCGCCCTGCGTCTTGTCGACGAGGGGAATCAAACGGTAGCCCACTTCCAGGCCCAGGGTATCGACGGGCATGATGTCTTGCCAGCTGGCTTCTTCCTGCTCGGGCGCCACCGTGGCTTGCGGCACTTCGGCCGGCTTTTCGGCCGCCGCCTTTTCCTGCGTGCGCTTCTTGCTGAGCAGATAGGCGGAACCGGCCAGCAGCGAGGCCAGCAGGATGAAGACCATGTTCGGCATGCCGGGAATCAGGCCCATGCCGCCGATGATGCCGGCGGTAATATATAGCACTTGCGGTTTCGCAAACAATTGCCCCACCAGCTGGGTGCCGATGTCCTGTTCGCTGGCCACGCGCGAGACGACGATACCGGCGGCCGTGGAAATGATCAGCGAAGGAATCTGCGCCACCAGGCCGTCACCGATGGCCAGCAGGGTGTAGTTCTTGAGCGCATCGGCAAAGCCCATGTCGTGCTGCAGCAAGCCCACCAGCAGGCCGCCGACGATATTGATGACGGTGACCATGATGCCGGCGATGGCGTCGCCGCGCACGTATTTGCTGGCGCCGTCCATGGCGCCATAGAATTCCGCTTCCTGCGCCACTTCCGTGCGGCGGCGGCGCGCTTCGTCTTCGCCGATCAGGCCCGCGTTCAGGTCCGCATCGATGGCCATCTGCTTGCCGGGCATGGCGTCCAGCGCGAAGCGGGCGCCCACCTCGGCGATACGGCCCGCACCCTTGGTCACGACGGTAAAGTTGATGATCGTCAAAATGATAAACACCACGATACCGACCGTGTAGTTGCCTCCGATCAGGAAGTGGCCGAACGCTTCAATCACTTTACCGGCCGCGTCGGCGCCCGTATGGCCTTCCGTCAGCACCACGCGCGTGGACGCCACGTTCAGCGACAGGCGCAGCATGGTCGAGACGAGCAGGATGGTGGGGAAAGCCATGAAATCGAGCGGCTTGACCGTGTACAGCGCCGTCAGCAGCACGATGATGGACAGCGCGATATTGAAACTGAAGAAGATGTCGAGGATGAAGGCGGGCAGCGGCAGCACCATCATTGCCAGCAGCATGATGATGATGACCGGCGCGGCGATGCCCTTGCTGGCGTTGTTGCCCATTCCGCTGAGCCAGGCTGGCATTCTCAGGCCGTTCATGGTGTACTTCCTTTATTCTTGTCTGCTGCGCCGGCTGTAGGCGGCGTCTGCGATGCGGGGTTTTGCGGGTCGAGCTCGGGCGGCACGTCCAGTTTCCTCGGCTTGTCCGGACGCTCGCCCTGGCCCTTGCCATAGCTGCGCAGCTGGAACACATACGCGAGCACCTCGGCCACGGCGCCGTACAGCGCCTCGGGAATCTCGTCGCCGATGTCCGTGTGTTTGTACAGCGCGCGCGCCAGGGCCGGCGCTTCCAGGATGGCGACCTTGTGCTCGCCCGCCAGTTCGCGGATCTTCGCCGCCACCTCGTCGACGCCCTTGGCCACCACCTGCGGCGCGCCGCGCGAATTCTCGCCATACTTCAAGGCCACCGCATAGTGGGTAGGATTGGTCACCACCACGTCGGCCGTCGGCACGTCGGCCATCATGCGGCGGCGCGACATTTCATGCTGCAACTGGCGTATCTTCGCCTTGATCTGCGGATTGCCGTCCGACTCCTTCGACTCTTGCTTGACTTCCTGCAAGGACATTTTCATCTTGTTGGCGTAGTGCCACATCTGGTACGGACCGTCGATGGCGGCGATCAGGCCCAGCGCGCCCACGATCAGCAGGAACGCCGTGATCAGCAGGCTGATCAGATGGGCCGAACCGGCGCGCAGGGATTCCACCGACAGGCCCAGCACGGCGTCCTTCTGGTGCTGCATCACCATCCAGGCGACGACGCCGACGACGAGGGTCTTGGCTATGGCCTTGAGCAACTCCACCAGCGCATTCTTCGAAAACATATTGCCCAGGCCGCGGATCGGGTTGAGCTTGCCAAAATTGGGGGTAAACGCCTTGGAACTGAACAGCCAGCCGCCCACCAGCACGGGCGAGGCCAGCGCGACGAGCATGATGGCCAGCGCATACGGCAGGCACGTCAGCAGGACGGAGCCCACGTCGTAACCGATGCGCAACATCATTGCGTCGGGATTGAGTATCTGCTCCCGGTCCAGGCTCAGGCCGGACACCATGACGGCCGTCAGCCGCCGCACGATGGCGTCGCCGGCAAACCACAGGCAGCAGCCGGACGCCATCAGCACCGTAAACGTTGCCACTTCACGCGATCGCGGAACGTCGCCTTCCTCACGCGCCTGCTCGAGGCGCTTCGGTGACGCGGCTTCGGTCTTTTCTGCGTCGCTGTCTTCCGACATCAATCAACTCCGGTGAAGTCCTGCAGCCTGGCTAGGCGCAATACGGACTGGGCATGGGGCATTATCGGTTCAATGACGGCAGCGCCATCAAGGGAAAAGGAGGGCGAATCCCCTGCTTTTCCTTTGCTCCCCAGAAACCTTAGCGGGTCTTGCGTGCCTCGGCCTGCTTCACCATCTGCTCGATGGCGCCAAACAGCGACTTGCCGTCATCGCCCAGCATTTCCAGGCGGACAACGTCGCCAAACAGCAGATAAGGCGTGCTGACCACGCCATCGGCGATCATCTCCTGGTTACGTCGCTCAAAAATACTGGAAAATCCCTTCTTGGCTTCCTTGTTGGCGACGCCGCCCGCGCTGACCACGCTGCCGGCGCGCGCGTTGCGCGTCTGGCACAGATGGGCGAGCAGCTGCGGGTAATTGAAGGCCATGTCGGCGCCCGCGTGGGGCTGGCCCGTCAATTTCCCGTTCAGGCTGCAACGCAGCGCATAATGCACCTTGCCGCCGCGCCAGGCATCGCCCAGCTCGTCGGGCGTGATGGCGACAGGCGAGCAAGCCATGGCCGGCTTCGCCTGCAAAAAGCCGTAGCCGCCGGCCTGCTCGTCCGGCGCCAGGTTGCGCAAGGTGATGTCGTTGACCAGCATCAGGAGCTTGATGTTCAGGTGCGCCTGGTCCGGCGTCGAGCCCATGGCCACGTCGTCCGTGATGGCGGCGATGCCGGCCTCGTAGTCGATGCCCCACTGCTCGTGCGCCAGGGCGATCGCATCGTGGGCGCCGAGAAAATCGTCGCTGGCGCCCTGGTACAGGCGCGGCGCCTCGCGCAGATTGGCGGGCGCCTCGCTGCCCGCCGCCTTGCAGGCCCGCTCGATCTGCTGCAGATAGGAGGCGCCGGCCACGCGCAGGCTGCTGCGCGGCAAGGGCGCCATGCAGTTGGCGGGGTCGAACTCGAAGGCGCGATGGCCGCGGCCGCTATTGATGGTCTGGTACAGCAAATCGAGCTGGGGCGCGATGAAACTCCAGTCGTCGAGCGCCTTTTGCAGGGTCGAGGCGATGCCATCGGCCAGGTGGGCCGTTTTCAGGTCGCGCGAGACGACAGCCAGCTGGCCGTCGCGCGTGCCATCGTTCAGGGTAGCTAATTTCATGTGGGAAAAACTTCGTCAAATGCAGGCGATTGGACGCTGAAGACGCCAAAAAGCCGGGACATCCCCGGCTTTGGCGGTCAGCAAGAAGGTCAGGCCAGCAGCGCGATCTGCTCCGGCGTCAGATAGCACCACTCGCCCTCCGCGATGCCCAGCGACTCCAGGGTCAGGCTGCCGATGGCGGAACGGTGCAGCGCGCTGCAATGGTTGCCGGCGGCGGCCAGCATGCGCTTGACCTGGTGGTATTTGCCTTGTTCCAGCACGATTTCCAGCTGGTGCTCGCCGCGCTTGACGCAGACGAGGGCCGCCAGCGGGGCCGGCTCATCGTGCAATTGCACGCCGGCCAATAGCTGCGCCACCAGTTCATCGGTCACCGGTTCCTGCGTGGTGGCCTGGTAAATCTTGGGAACGTGGCGCTTCGGCGACGATTGTGCATGGATAAACGGGCCATCGTCCGACATCAGCAGCATGCCGGTCGTATCGTGGTCGAGCCGGCCGACGGGCTGGACTTCGCGCCAGGTAAACTGTTCCGGCAGCAGGGTCAGCACGCCAGGATGATGGCTGGGCTTGCGCGAGCATTCGAAGTTGGCGGGCTTGTTCAGCGCCAGGTACAGGTGTGCGCGGTACACCCATTCTTCTTCGAACACGTGCAGCACCAGGCCGTCGGTCTCGACGGTGGTGCGGTAATTGGTCTGGGTGACGCCATCGATGACGACATCGCCATCCTCGATCAGGGAACGACAGTATTTACGGGTGCCAAAACCCTGCGATTGCAGGATGCGGTCTAGGGATAATTTACTCATGGGCGTGACTTTACCAGAAGCGGCTGGCAGCGTGAAGCGGCGGCGCGCGCCGCCTGCGCCGGCCGCGGAGCGCGCACTTACCTTGCGCAGGCACAGATATGCCGAAGTGCAAGGTGAGATTTCGATATAAATGGCCAATTCCTTTGAGATATATCAAGCGCTCGGAATATCGCATTGATAGACTGAAACTTCGTTAGGAATCCGCCTAATGCACTTTAGGAATTGTGGCAGTCGCCACCTCTCACAAGGACATCGTATGAAGCATACCGACACCATCGCCTTACAAGGCAGCATCGCCGACATGCGCAAACGCATCGCCGCCGAACAGGCGGCCATGCACAAGGTCAAGCTCGGCGTGGCGCGCTGGCGCAACGCCCCCGCACCGCAGGAGGCGGACGTGCCGCCATCGCCGGCCCGTCAAGCGCAGTGGCATGCCGAGGCACAATGCCATTTCATGTGCTGGCTGGAGCTGGGCGGTTTTGCGCATGCGGATGCGGCAGGCGAAAACGCGGCCGCGCCCGCCATGGCCGATGCACTGCCCGACACCGGCACAGCAACGGCGCCGGCCCGGCAAGCGGCCCCCTTGTCCCTGCCCGCGCACTGCAACGGCTGCGTCGCCTGAGCGGCGCCAGCGGACCAGCCATGCCCTGCCCTTGCATGCTTCTCTTGCCAGCCTGCCCAGACCGTGCAGCACCAGCCAGTCACAACGACAGCCCCATCGAAAACGACGCACAAAAGGAAACGGCGGCATTGCGCCGCCGTTCCCAAGCCCCAACGGGACTTTAGTGAGGAATGTAAATTCACTCAAAACCACATCTGCGATGCGGCGAGTAGTTCCAAGACCTGCCAATCAAGTTAGTACTGACAACATAGTTGATATATCGCCCCTCCTTGAAAAGAACTACGGTTTCACTATAGCCCAAGCAGCCCCTTTTTCAAGCCAATTTACCACCTTATTGAAAATCATTCTCGACTGGATTGCCTGCCAGCCAAGAGTGATGTCCTCAGCGCAACGCCGGTTGTGACTGCTGCACGGCCGCCTTCATGGCGCCGGCGCCCATGGCCGCGCCAAATTTCTTCAGCACCCGCTCCGGCAAGCCCTCATGCTGCGTGTAGTCGACGATGTCTTCCGCCTTGACGACGTCGCGCGCCACGCTGTCGACCGTGCCGAAATCGTCGGCCAGGCCCATTTCCACGGCTTTCGCGCCCGTCCAGTACAGGCCGGAGAAGGTATCGGGCGTTTCCTTCAGGCGCTTGCCCCGTCCCGCGCGCACCACCTCGATGAATTGCTGGTGGATTTCATTGAGCATGCCTTGCGCGTACGCCTTGTGTTTTTCCGTCAGGGGGCTGAACGGGTCCATGAAACCCTTGTTCTCGCCCGCCGTCAGCAGGCGGCGCTCGACGCCCACCTTTTCCATCACGCCCGTAAAGCCGAAGCCATCCATCAGCACGCCGATGGAACCGACCACGCTGGCCTTGTTGACATAGATGCGGTCGGCGGCGGCCGCGATGTAATAGCCGCCCGAGGCGCACATTTCATCGACCACCACGTACAGGGGCTTGTCCGGATAGCCCTTGCGCAGGCGCTGCATCTCGTCGACGATCATGCCGGCCTGCACGGGACTGCCGCCCGGACTATTAATATGCAGCACCACGGCCACGGAACCGGCATCGGAAAAGGCCTTGTCCAGCGCGGGGATGACGACAGCGGCCGAGCCGCTGCCTTCGGACTCGATGGCGCCGCTGATGTCGATCAGGGCCGTGTGGCGGCCCAGGGTTTCGCTGTCGTCGGCCGTGTTGTAGTCATAGAACACCCACAGGGCGAACAGCACGATCAGCAGGCTGAAGACCTTGAAGAAGATGCTCCAGCGGCGGTGCGCGCGCTGCTCTTGCAAAGTGGCAAATACCAGCTTTTCCAGCACCTCGCGCTCCCAGTTCCCCGCAGGGGCGGCGCTGCCGGCGGCTGGCGCGCTGCTGTCCAGCTTGTCATTCGTGTTATCGCTCATGGTTCACTTTGTTTAAATTACAATAAGGCCGATATCCGGCCTCAGGCCGTCAGCGGCTGGACATACTCATCGGGTTGCCAGTACAGCTGGCCGTCGCGTTCGCTCACGGGAATCGGACGCAAGCGGCCGCCCTTGCAGGGACCGCCCGCGCAGTAGCCGCTCTCCGGCACATAGATGGCGCCATGCGTCGAACACATCAGGTACAAGCCGCTGGACTCGAAAAACTCGCCCTCGGCCCAATCGAGTTCGATGGGCACGTGGGCACAGCGGTTCAGGTAGCCATACGCCTTGCCGCCATGGCGCACGACGAAGCCGGTAGTCGCTTCGCCACCGGCCGACACGGGAAAGCGCACGCCCTTGCCCCCATCGGCCACGGCATCGGCGGCACAAATGAATACATCGACAACATCGCTCATCATGCGTGCTCGCTCAGCCATTGATGCAGGTCGGCCACCGTGGGGGCCGAATACAGGGGCTTGCAAGCCTGCAGCTGCTCCACGGGATGCGCCCCATACTCTACGGCAATACTGGCCGCACCGGCATTGCTTGCCATCAACAAATCATGGCTGGTGTCGCCGATCATCACGGTACGGCGCATATCCTGCCCCAGTTCGCGCGTCAGTTCCTGCAGCATGGCCGGATGGGGCTTGGAAAAGGTTTCGTCAGCGCAACGCGTCGCATCGAACAGGGACAGCAGCTTGACGGCATTCAAGGAGCGGTTCAGGCCGACACGGCTCTTGCCCGTGGCGACGGCCAGGAAGTACGCCTGCTGCGACAATTCCTGCAGCATTTCATGTATGCCGGGAAACAGGGCCAGTTCGTGGTCGCGCGACAGATAGTGATAGCGGTAGCGTTCCGCCATGCGCGCATGGTATTTCGGCTCCACGTCAGGCATCACCAGCTGCATGGCTTCCTGCAAGCCCAGGCCGATCACATGCGAAGCCAGCAACTCGGTGGGAATTGGCAAGCCCAGGTCTTTGGCCGAGGCCTGGATGCACTTGACGATGGTCGAGGTACTGTCTATCAGGGTACCGTCCCAATCGAAGACGATCAGATCAAATTGCTTTCTTGCCATGTTTCCCGACGGTATAGCCGCCGGCTCCTTGAGAATGAATGATGGCGACCGACTACCTTGTGAGTAGTCTCGCGCGCACGTTGGATCTTTATCGTGCGGCAACGGCCAATGGTTTGCCCAAGCTTACCAAGAAACGCTCGCATTCGGCAGCCAGCGGCGCATTCAGGGTCATCGTCTTGCCCGTTTCCGGATGCGTAAACGTGATCTGGTGCGCATGCAGGAACATGCGCTTGAGGGCGCCGCGCGTGCTGTCCGCTTTCAGCAGGGCACGGTTGAGGGCAAAGTCGCCATATTTATCGTCGCCGGCGATGGGGAAACCGGACGAGGACAGGTGCACGCGGATCTGGTGCGTGCGGCCCGTCTTCAATTCCGCTTCCAGCAAGGCGAAGTTGTGATATTTATGCAACAGTGAAAACACCGTGTGCGACGCCAGGCCATCGGCCTGCACGGCCACCCGGCGCTCGCCTTCGGCCGTCGTATATTTGTGCAATGGCAACTTGATATGCTGGCGCGCATTCTTCCAGTCGCCGGCCACCAGCACCAGGTAGCGCTTGTCCGTGACGCCGTCGCGCATCTGTTCGTGCAGATTCGTCAAGGCGGAACGTTTCTTTGCAAGCAACAGCAAGCCGGACGTGTCGCGGTCCAGGCGGTGCACCAGCTCCAGGAACTTGGCGTCGGGGCGCGAAGCGCGCAATTGCTCGATCACGCCGAACGACACGCCCGAGCCGCCATGCACGGCCACGCCGGCCGGCTTGTCGATGACGAGCAGCTGCGCATCTTCGAAGATGATCTTGAATTCGGCGGCCGGCGCGCCCGTGGCGGCCTTTTCGGCCACGCGCACGGGTGGAATGCGCACCACGTCGCCGGCGGCGAGACGGTACAACTGATCGATACGGCCTTTATTCACCCGCACTTCTCCCGATCGCAAGATCCGGTAGATGTGGCTTTTAGGCACTCCCTTGCACACTCTTAATAAGTAGTTGTCGATGCGCTGGCCTGCTTCTTCCTCGGCGATCGTGACGAATTGGGCTTGCGGCTGAACCGGGGGTGTTGAAGGGGGAACAACATCATTTTGACTCTTCATTTACTATGTCTTCCCAGAAATCTCTCTAAGTCCTTCATTTTGAATATATAATTGTTTTTGCTGCGGCCCTGGCTGCTGCGAGTGTAAGAATAAAAGCACATTTTACACAGGGGCGTCTCCACCGGCCTCGCCAAATTGCAAATTCGGTGGAAAAAAATGTATATGCACCATCGCTGCGCGAATCAAGGTTGCACCGTAGTTGTAATCGGATAACGCGTGGAGATGCTGAAGTGAGTGTGGGATTATAAGGATAAGTACCCGTTAGCGCGACTTATCGAGTCGGGCTCGCGGGTTGATGAAGTTGATAACGCTTGCCGTTTTCGCCAAACCCCGTATGCGGCCACCTGTGGTTGTCGATGAATAGGCTGAGGCCAAGCCTCGCCATCGCGATCCCTGTAATGAGCCGGCTTACGATTTGGCTCTGAATTTGCTGACCACCTGCATTCTCTGCCCCCGGCATCCGGGCTGTTTCAGATGAGTTGCAGGTGTCCTGTGCACTCGGCATGACGATCGACCTCACCGCGCCTGTTGCGGCCGTAACGTATACCTCGTACGCGTTGTTGCTCCGCACGCTAAGGCATTTCCCCCGCCAGCACTCCCGTTCTCGCATATATCCCTGTACTTCGCCGCTTCCCCGGAAGCGGCTTTGAGATGGCCTACGGGTCGCGGAGTTATAAAAATGAAACGCATGTTGTTTAATGCCACGCAGCAAGAAGAATTGCGCGTAGCGATTGTCGACGGACAAAAACTGATCGACATCGATATCGAGACAGCCGGGCGCGAACAGCGCAAATCCAACATCTACAAGGGCGTGATCACGCGCATCGAGCCATCGCTCGAAGCGTGCTTCGTCAGCTATGGCGAAGACCGCCACGGCTTCCTGCCTTTCAAGGAAGTTGCTCGCACGTATTTCCGCGAAGGCGTGGACGTGCGTAACGCCTCCGTCAAGGAAGCGCTGCGCGAAGGCCAGGAAATCATGGTGCAGGTGGAAAAGGAAGAGCGCGGCAACAAGGGCGCCGCCCTGACCTCGTTCGTCTCGCTGGCCGGCCGCTATCTGGTATTGATGCCGAACAACCCGCGTGGCGGTGGCGTATCGCGCCGCGTGGAAGGTGAAGAGCGCCAGGAATTGCGCGAAACCATGGATAAACTGGACTTGCCGGCTGGCATGTCCGTCATTGCCCGCACCGCCGGCATCGGCCGCAACGTCGATGAACTGCAGTGGGACTTGAATTACCTGATGCAACTGTGGCGCGCCATCGAAGGCGCTGGCAAGTCGGCCAACGGCGCTTTCCTGATCTACCAGGAATCGTCGCTCGTCATCCGCGCCATCCGCGACTACTTCCAGCCCGACATCGGCGAGATCCTGATCGACACCGACGAGATCTACGACCAGGCGCACCAGTTCATGAGCCACGTGATGCCCGACATGGTGCACCGCGTAAAACGCTACAGCGACGACGTGCCGCTGTTCTCGCGCTTCCAGATCGAACACCAGATTGAAACGGCCTACAGCCGCACCGTGCCGCTGCCATCGGGCGGCGCCATCGTCATCGACCACACGGAAGCCCTGGTCTCCGTCGACGTCAACTCGGCGCGCGCCACGCGCGGCTCGGACATCGAGACGACCGCCTTCAACACCAACTGCGAAGCGGCCGAAGAAGTGGCCCGCCAGCTGCGCCTGCGCGACCTGGGCGGCCTGATCGTCATCGACTTCATCGACATGGAAGTGGCGAAGAACCAGCGCGAAGTGGAACAGCGCCTGAAAGATGCGCTGCACCATGACCGTGCCCGTGTACAAATGGGCAAGATTTCCCGCTTCGGCCTGATGGAACTGTCGCGCCAGCGCCTGCGCCCTTCGCTGTCCGAAGGCTCGCACGTGACGTGCCCGCGCTGCTCCGGCACGGGCCACATCCGCGATACGGAATCGTCCGCCCTGCAGGTGCTGCGCATCATCCAGGAAGAGGCGATGAAGGAAAACTCCGCCACCATCCACGTGCAAGTGCCCGTGGACGTGGGCGCCTTCCTGCTGAACGAAAAGCGCGGCGAAGTGCTGAAGATCGAGAACCGCCACCGCATCGCCGTGATTCTGATCCCGAACAAGCATCTGGAAACGCCGCACTACAAGCTGGAACGCATCAAGCACGACGATCCCCGTCTGGAAGACAGCCAGGCCAGCTACAACCTGGCCGAACACGCTGAAACGGACATGGCTTACAGCAAGCGCCAGAAGGAAGAAGCCAAGCCGCGCCAGGAAGCCGTCGTCAAGACGATCACCCCTGACCAGCCTGCACCGCTGGTCGAGCGCAAGCCCGTGGAAGCGAAAGCCGCCCCGGCGCCTGCACCTGCCGCGCCGCAAGGCCTGATCGCCAAGATCATCAGCTTCTTCACCGGCGCTCCGGCACCGGTGGCGCCAGCGCCCGCCCCTGTCGCCCCGGCCAAGCCGGCCGGCGCCGACCGCGGCGACCGCAACAGCCGTGGCCCCCGTGGCCGTGGCCGCAACGGCAAGCCTGGCCGCGAAGAACGCGAACCGGGCCAGGGCCGTCCAGCCCAGGACGATGCCGCGAAAGAAGCGGAAGCACTGGAAAAAGCGGCCCGTCCGCCGCGTCCACCGCGTCCGCCACGCGAACCGCGTGAGGCGCGCGAGAATGGCGACACGGCAGCGGCACCGCGCGAACGCGGCGAACGCCCTGAACGCGCCGAGCGTCCGGAACGTGCGGAGCGCCCGGAGCGCGCCGAGCGTCCGCCACGCCAGCCACGCGAAGGCCGCGAACCACGCGCCGACAAGGCTGTTGTTGCTGAAGTGAAAGCTGAAGAGCTGGCCCTGGTTGGCGCCAGCGCCACTGCCGTCAACGTGGTCGTGCCGTCCAACGGCCCGGCCGCCGATGCCGCACCGGCGAACCTGCTGAAAGCGCCGGCCAATGCCGGTCCGGAAGGCGAAGAGACGGAAAACGACGTGGAAGGCGAAGAACCGCGCCGCCGCCGCCGCCGTGGTGGCCGCAACCGCAACCGCCGCGACCGTGAAACGGGCGAGCTGATCGAATCGGCAAATGGCGAGAACGAAGGCCAGGACGCGCCCGTGATCAGCTTCACGGTGGCGCCTGCCACCGAAGCCGATGCCAGCGCACCGGTCGCCGTCGTGGCTGCCGCCGCCGTCGTGGCCGTCGCTGCCGCGCCAGTCGTCGTGGCTGAAGTGGTCGAAGTGGTGGAAGTGGCCAAGGTCGTGGACATCGCCAAGACCGAAGCAGCCGCTCCTGCCGTTGAAGCTGCGCCTGCGGTTCAAGCTAATCCTGCCGTTGAAGCTGCGCCTGCCGACGTTGCCGAAGCCGCGCCAGCTGCCGCGGTCATCGTGCCGGAAGCCCCGGCCGAAGCCGTCGTTGCTGCAGCGCAAGCTGTACCAGCCGCTGCCGAGCCGGCACCTGCCGCCGAGTACAGCTTTGCCGAGAAAGCCGCCCCAGCGCCAGCGCCGGCGGAAATCATCGTCGAAGCCGTGCCTGTCGCCGTCGTGGCAGCCGCAGCGGTGGTGGAAGCTGCACCGCTGGTCGAAGCCGTCGCCGTGGTCGAGGAAGCCGTTGCGCCAGTGGCCGAAGCGGCACCTGCCGTGGTGGAAGCGCCTGCGGTGGTTGCCGACGTTGCTCCTGCGCCTGCGCCAGCACCGGTAGTTGCTCCTGCGCCTGCTCCGGCCGCGCCGGTCGCCGCGCCGCTGGACTTGAACGCCGTGCTCGGTTCCGCCGGCCTGACCCTGGCGGCCACCGATCCGGAAAAACTGCGCCTGGCGCAGGAAGCGGCGGCCAAGGCTGTCGCTCCGGTACGCAAGCCGCGCGAACGCAAGCCATTGCCGCCGCAATCGGATGAGCCGTTGATCCAGGTCAACACGCAGCGTCCTTAAGCGTGCAGGGTTCGCCCCGCCGCCCATGATGAAAGGGGAAGCTCAGGCTTCCCCTTTTTTATGTCCACTTCTTGCCAGCCAGCCGCCATGCACGAGAACGCCAACCTTCCCCGCCCCGCCCCCGTCAGCCTGCGCAGCGCCTTCTGGTACTGGCTCAAGCTGGGCTGCGTCAGCTTTGGCGGCCCGGCCGGGCAAATCGCCATGATGCATGCGGAACTGGTGGAAAAGCGGCGCTGGATCTCCGAGCAGCGTTTCCTGCACGCCCTGAACTACTGCATGCTGCTGCCGGGACCGGAAGCGACCCAGCTGGCCATCTACATCGGCTGGCTGATGCACCGCACGCGCGGCGCGCTGGTGGCGGGCCTGCTGTTCCTGCTGCCCTCGCTGCTGGTATTGATCGTCCTGTCCTGGCTGTACATGGCGTATGGCCACGTGGGCGCCATCGCCGGCATCCTGTACGGCATCAAGCCGGCCGTCGTCGCCATCGTGCTGGCGGCCGCCTGGCGCCTGGGCCGGCGCACCTTGCGCAGTCCCGGCCTGATCGCCATTGCAGCCGCCGCATTTGTCGCCATCGCCGTGCTACGGCTGCCATTTCCGCTGATCGTGCTCGCCGCCGCCCTGCTGGGCATGGCGGGCGGACATTGGCTACCTGGCCAATTCCACGCAAGCGCCACGGGCCATGGCGGCGCGGCCCGCTACGGCCCCGCCCTGATCGACGACGGCACGCCCACGCCGGAGCACGCGCGCTTCAGCTGGCCCCGCCTGCTGGCCACCTGCGCGCTGGGCCTGGCGCTGGCTTTCCTTGCCTGGCTGGTCCTGGCGCTGCCGGGCGGCGCGGACGGGCCGCTGGCGCAGATGGGCGTGTTTTTCAGCAAGGCGGCGCTGCTGACGTTCGGCGGCGCGTATGCCGTGCTGCCCTACCTGGTGCAGGGCGCCGTCGACCATTACCACTGGATCACGAGCGCACAGATGATGGATGGCCTGGCGCTGGGCGAAACGACGCCCGGCCCCCTGATCATGATCGTCGCCTTCATCGGTTTTGTGGGTGGCTGGAGCCACGCCGCAGGCATCGCCGGCGACCACCTGTGGCTGGCGGGCGTGTGCGGCGCGCTCGTCGCCAGCTGGTTCACCTTCCTGCCCTCGTTCGTCTTCATCCTGGCCGGCGGTCCCCTGGTGGAAGCGTCGCGCGGCAACCTGCGCCTGAGTGCGCCCCTGACGGCCATCTCGGCGGCCGTGGTGGGCGTCATCGCCAGCCTGGCCCTGTTCTTTGGCCGCCATGTGTTCTGGCAAACAAATCCGCTGCCGCACTGGGACTGGCTGGCCGTCGCCATCGCGCTGGCGGCCGGCGTGGCGCTGATCAAGTTTCAAATGGGCACCATCAAATTGCTGCTCGCCTGTGCCATCTTCGGCCTCGTGCTATCGTATCTGCCTTGAACGACCTAATGTAACTAGTAACTGGCAAGTGGCATCACTTTTATGGCTGACAAGATTATCTACCTCGCCGAGGCCCGCAATGGGGTGCCGGCGATTCCCGCGCGGCTGGAAAGCCCCAGCGGCAACGTGGCCGACGGCCTGGGCCGGCCCCTGCACGACCTGCGCATCTCGATTACCGACCGCTGCAATTTCCGTTGCGTGTATTGCATGCCGAAAGACGTGTTCGACAAGAACCACGTGTATCTGCCGCACACGGATTTGCTGTCGTTCGAGGAAATCACGCGCATTGCGCGCCTGTTCGTCGCGCACGGCGTGGAAAAGATCCGCCTGACGGGCGGCGAACCGCTGCTGCGCAAGAATATCGAAAAGCTCGTCGCCATGCTGGCCGCCCTGCGCACGCCATCGGGCCAGCCGCTGGACCTGACCCTGACGACCAACGGCTCCTTACTGGCAAGAAAAGCGCAAGCGCTGAAGGACGCGGGCCTGAACCGGGTCACCGTGTCGCTCGACTCGCTCGACGACGCCACCTTCAAGCGCATGAACGACGTGGACTTTTCCGTGGCCGACGTGCTGCACGGCATCGATGCGGCGCACGCGGCGGGCCTGGGCCCCATCAAGATCAACATGGTCGTCAAGGCCGGCATGAACGAGCAGGAAATCGTGCCCATGGCGCGCCATTTCCAGGGCACGCCCTACATCCTGCGCTTCATCGAATACATGGACGTGGGCGCCTCGAACGGCTGGAACTTGCAGGAAGTCATCCCTTCAGCGGAAGTGGTGCGGCGCATCGCCGCGCACATGCCCTTGCTGCCCATCGACCCGAACTACACGGGCGAGACGGCGGCGCGCTGGCGCTATGCCGATGGCAGCGGCGAAATCGGCCTCATTTCCAGCGTCACGCAAGCGTTCTGCGCCGACTGCAGCCGCGCCCGCCTATCGACCGAGGGCAAACTGTACACCTGCCTGTTCGCCAGCAGCGGCCACGACTTGCGCAGTCTGCTGCGCGGCGGCCGCAGCGATGCGGAAATTTCTTCGGCCGTGGCCCTGCTGTGGCGCGGCCGCGCAGACCGCTATTCGCAATTGCGCACCAGCCTGACGGACTTGACGGGCACCACGCTTGACCATGGCAAAAAGAAAGTGGAAATGTCGTATATCGGCGGCTGAATCGGGCGCAGCGCGCGCCTGCCGCTGCTACCATGGCGCATGCACCAATTTTCCTACCTGACATGATCAACAAACACGACATTACCGGCCTGATCCTGGCTGGCGGCCTGGGCACGCGCATGGGCCAGCGCGACAAGGGCATGCTTCCCCTGCATGGCCAGCCCCTGGCCCGCCACGTGCTGCAGCGCCTGGCGCCGCAAGTGGGCCAGCTGGCCATCAGCGTCCACGCCGATGCCGGAGATTACGCACGCTTCGGCCTGCCCACGTGGCCGGACCTGCTGCCGGGCCAGCTGGGTCCGCTGGCCGGCTTGCATAGCGGCATGCAGCGCGCCGCCACCCAGTACCTGCTCACCGTCCCCTGCGATTCGCCCCTGCTGCCGCCCGACCTGGCAGCGCGCCTGGCCGCCGGCCTCGTCGAACACGATGCCGACCTGGCCATCGCCGTCACCGAGGAAATCGATGCGGCGACGGGAGCGGCCGTGCGCCGCCCCCACCCCGTCTTTTGCCTGGTAAAAACGTCGGCCCTGCCCCAGCTCGATGCATATCTGCGCGGCGGCGAACGCCGCATGCGCACCTGGCACGGTCCCCTGAAGCTGGCCGAAGTGCTGTTCCAGGATGGCGCCCCGTTCGGCAATATCAATACGCCGGACCAGCTGGCCGCCCTGCAGGCGCAGGGCCTGTCCGTGCCGGCGGCGCAAGCCATCCTGGCCGGCACCGTCGCCCCCGTCGCCGAGACCGACGAACTGCCGCTGCCGCAGGCATTCGAGCGCATCCTGGCGGCCGACATCATCTCGCCCATCAGCGTGCCCGCGCACGACAATTCCGCCATGGATGGCTACGCGCTGCATGGCGCCGACCTGGGCGGCGACACGCCCGTGACCCTGGCCGTGGTCGACACCATTCTGGCCGGGCGTCCCGGCACCGTGGCCGTGCAGCGCGGGCAATGCGCGCGCATCATGACGGGCGCCGTCATGCCCGACGGCTGCGACAGCGTGGTGCCGCAGGAGCTGGTACAGCAGGCCAGCGGGCACGCCATCACCATCGCGCCGGACTGCATCCGCGCCGGCGACAACCGCCGCTTCAAGGGCGAAGACTTGATGCAGGGACAGCCGGCCCTGCTGCAAGGCAAGCGCCTGGGTCCGGCCGAACTGGGTCTGCTGGCTTCGCTGGGCATCGCCACGGTGCCAGTGCGGCGCCGGCTGCGCGTGGCCTTCTTTTCCACGGGCGACGAATTGCGCTCGATCGGCGAGCCGCTGGATGCGGGCTGCATCTACGACAGCAACCGCTACACCCTGCTGGGCATGCTCACGCGCCTCGGTTGCGAAGTGCTCGACATGGGCATCGTCAAGGACAATCCGCAAGCGCTGGAAGCGGCCCTGCGCGGCGCCTGCGCGGCGGCCGACGTCATCGTCACTTCGGGCGGCGTGTCCAGCGGCGCGGCCGATTTCACGCGCGACATCCTCGCCCGCCTCGGCGATGTCGCCTTCTGGCAGATCAACATGCGCCCGGGCCGCCCCATGGCCTTTGGCCGGATCGCCAGCGAGGGCGCATCGGCATTGCTGCTGGGTCTCCCCGGCAATCCCGTGGCCGTGATGGCGGCGTTCTATTTCCTTGCGCGCCCCGCCCTGCTGCGCCTGATGGGCGCCGATGCGGACACGGCCAGCCTGCCCCTGCTGCAGGTGGCGGCGCAAGCGCCCATCCGCAAGAAACGGGGCCGCACGGAATACCAGCGCGGCATCGTCGAGCGGGATGCGGATGGCCGCCAGCATGTGCGCGTGACGGGCGCGCAAGGCTCGGGCATCCTGCGTTCGATGACGCAAGCCAATTGCATGATCGTGCTGCACGAGGCGCAAGGCCACGTGGCCGCGGGCGACCTCGTCGATATCGTGCTGTTCCATGGCTTGACCTGATGCAGTACCACCGGCCAGGCTGACGCGCTGGCCGGGCCGCAGTCCACGCTCCGCCACCTGCCCTTTCCCTCCTTTTCCCGACGGCCCGCCCTGTGCGGGCCGCTCGCATTGCCCCTCCACAATCAATTTCCCCTGCGCAGCAAGTGCCCGCCTATCGAGATAAAAATATTAATTATTTCCCAAAACAACATAACAACAAACACAACACAAATTGTAATTATTTTATTTATTTGTTGATACTACAATTTCTTCGGTGATAACATCTGGACTCACACAAGAGTTCAATTTTGATATTGTTTTCCCGAGGAAACTAGCGATGAGACATAGCGCATGGATCGCGGGCGCCGGCATGCTGGGAGCGGCATTCCTGCTGGGCATATTGTCCGCAGCGCCGCTGCCCGCCTACGCCAAAGGGGCCCCACGGGCCGACGTACTGGAACACTGCAGCTGGAACCGCCCGGGGGCCGACCCGTTCATGGGCGATGTGGTTGCCGCCGTGGACCGGTATCCCGACATCGCGCCGCAGGTGCGCGAACAGTTGAAGGCGCGCATGCGTGCGCGCCAGTACGATGAAATCGTGGTGATCAGCCGCGACGCCATCCGCGGCAAGGGCAATTACGCTGCGCGCATCAGCGACATGCATTTCGGGCCGGGCCGCGTCTGCCGCAATGTGACGCGCTCAGGCTGGAGCGAGCAGATGCAGGAAAGGGGACTCGTGTACTGCGTGCAGGGCGCCTGCATCCTCGTGCCCACCGTGTGCCGCAATGTCAGCCGCATCACGCAGGCGGCGGTAGCCGGACCGCGCGGCGCCGGCGCTGGCGGGCTGCCGGGCGGCGGTGCGCCAGGCGGC
>NZ_WFLL01000052.1:0-36869 GCF_009208755.1 Janthinobacterium sp. FT14W
GGCATGCGGCCGATCACCTGCGCCACGGCGCGGCGCGGCTGCACGGGCGGCGCCGGGCGGCACGGTTCCACCGCCAGCTTGCTGCTGTCGCGCGGGTCGAGCTGGCACACGGGCAATGGCTGGGACGCCGCCCCCTCCTGCGCGCCCGCGTGGGCACTGGCAAATACGGCGATGCCGCAGGCCAGCGCCAGTATCGTTTTTCTCATCGTTTTCATGCTGCCTCCCCAGGCATCCATCGCCAGCCTTCATTATTGGCACACGCCGCCCCAGATGCCAGCGGGGTAACAGTTTCTCACGCTTGCACCGGCCGCCCGGCGCGGATGCGCGTACGGTAACGGTGTTTTATTTCCTCTCAGCACTTTCCTTCTTGCCAGGATGGCATTACAATAAGAACGATTCTTATTCTCATTCGAAGAATTCGAGCGCAGTTTATATCTTTTCATTCATTCATACCCGAGCCACCCGGAAGGCAGCCAGGAAATAACAACATCCGGAAAGTTCACCATGACCAAGCGTAGTCCCGCCTTCGCAGCTCCCGTCGCCACGCCCGCCCGCCCCCGCCATTCCGCCGCCCTGCTCCTGCCCTGCCTGCTGTCGCTGGCCGTCGGCAGCGCCTGGGCCGAAGGCAATGTGGCGGCCGATCCCACCATGAACACGGTGGTCGTCACCGCGTCGGGCACGGCCATCGACATCAAGGATGCGCCGGCCAGCATCAGCGTCATCACGCGCGAGGAAATCGAACGCCAGCCCGTGTATGACCTGAACACCCTGCTGCGCCGCATCCCCGGCGTGACGGGCGGCACCGGTCCCGAAGGCGAAGCGTCGAAGATCAAGCTGCGCGGCTTGCCCGACAAATACACCCTGATCCTGGTCGACGGCAAGCGCGTGGGCAGCTCGGCCGACACGGCTTACCGCCCCGACCTGGGCCGCCAGGACTTGAACTGGATCTCGCCCGACATGATCGAGCGCATCGAAGTGGTGCGCGGCCCCATGTCGTCGCTGTACGGCTCGGACGCGATGGGCGGCGTGATCAACATCATCACGCGCAAGGTGCCGGGCAAGTGGAACGGTTCGGCCACGGCCAACTACACGCAGCCGCAGGACAGCGGCCGCGGCACGGCGCACCAGCTGGGCGTGAACCTGGCCGGCCCCCTGTCGGACACGGTGGGCATGCGCCTGGGCGTGGGCCAGACGCGCCAGAATCCCGATGAAAAAGCCGCCGGCAAGGCGGGCGGCATGGGCGGCGAACGCAACCAGACTGTCTCGGGCCAGCTGAACTGGGCGCTGGGCAAGAAGCAGAACCTGTCGCTGGACGCCAGCTACGGCAAGCAGCAATCGACGGATTCCACCACGCTCGATGCGGACGGCTACCCGCTGTTCGGCGCCTGGGGCGCGAGCAAGCTGATACGCAAGAGCGCCAGCCTCGGCTATGAGGGCCGCTGGGACTTCGGCAAGACCACGGTCAACCTGTATCACAACGATTTCGATAACGAAGTCGTCGGCACGGTGGCCAAATCCAAGGACAGCACCCTCGATGCCAGCCTGGAAAAACGGGTCGGCTGGGGCGGCATCGAACAGATGCTGGTGATGGGCGGCCAGTGGAAGCACCAGGAACTGACGAATACGGACACCATCGGCACCATCCCCACCGATTACCTGGGCAACCCCGTGAGCGGCGCCACCCTGTCCGGCACTACCTCGGCCCTGTTTGCGGAAGATCAGCTGTTCCTGCGCGAGAACTTGACGGCCACGGCCGGCCTGCGCCTCGACCATCACAGCAAGTTCGGCAACCATTACAGCCCGCGCCTGTACCTGGTGTACCACCCCGCTCCCGCCTGGACCATCAAGGGCGGCATCTCGCAAGGCTTCCGCGCCCCCAGCCTGAAGGAAAACTCGCCGGCGGCAGCCACGCAGTCGGGCGGACGCGGTTGCGGCAGCTTGAAACCGCTGGGCTACATCACGGGCGGCTGCTACATGGCCGGCAATGCGGACTTGAAGCCGGAAACGAGCACGGCCGGCGAGATCGGCGTGGCGTGGGAACAGAATGGCTGGGACGTGGGCCTGACCTGGTTCCACACGGACTTCAAGAACAAGATCGACTATGCGCCGCTGGGCTTTTACCAGAAGCAGTGGTGGACCAAGATGACGAATATCCAGAAAGCGCGCACCAGCGGCCTGGAAGCGACGGCCACCATCCCGCTGACAAAAAACCTGAACTGGCGTAACAACGTCACCTACATGGCGGAAGCGAAAAACCTGACCACGGGCGCCAACCTGCTGTCCACGCCAAAACTGTCGTGGTACTCGGCGCTGGGCTGGCAAGTCAACGACCAGCTGTTCGGCGAAGTCTCGGCCCAGTACACGGGCAAGGAACTCGACGCCGGCAAGCTGGCCGACAAGGCCTACACCATCGTCGACACCGTCGTGTCGTACAAGGTCACGCCCCAGTGGACCGTGCGCGGCGGCGTGCAAAACCTGCTCAAGAAGGGACCGATGGCCGATGGCCTGGTCGACTACTATGTGCCGGGACGCCGCATGTTCGTCGGCCTGACGTCGCGCTTCTAAACACGCCTGTCAAAACCTGCTGCGCGTCGCGGGCTGCGCTCTGCGATGCTCACTGTACCTCCGTACAGTTGCGCGTCTCAAGCGCATCCCCCTTGCGCTCGCTACGCTGGTGCCAGGCGTTGTCGCAACCTAGTACCGGGGCGGCGGCGTATCGGGCGGCGGCGTGGCGGCATTCGCCGGCACGCTGCTCAGCATCTGGCCGGCGACAGGCACCTTGTGGCCGCTCGCATACATGCATTGCAGATAAGCATTATCGTAGCTGCGCTGCATGCCGCGCGAGGAATTGTCCGCCGCGCCCGTGCCCGCCAGCGCGCCAAACAGCAAGCCCGTGCCGGCGCCCACGCCGGCGCCATGGCCGCCATCGATGGCGGCACCGGCCGCCGCACCGAGCACCGTGCCCAGTGCCGCGCTGCGCACGCCGCTGTCGACGCCGGCCTGCTGCGCCGAACTGCCGCCCAGCTGCGCCTGCGCATAGCCGCGGCAACTGCCGTCATCGCCGCGGAACTGTTCGAAACTCTTGCCCGTGCCGGGCAAGACCATGGCCGACGGCCCTTCCGGCATCACCGTGCAGGCGGCCAGCAGCAGGGGTGCCAGCATGCTGGCGCGCCCCAGGAATGCGCTCGTGTTCATGTTCGTCGCTCCCGTCAGCGCACGCTGGTCGGCAGCACGGCGCGCCATGCCGTGCCGCAATTTTTCACGTAGGGATAATAGCCTTGCGGCCGCGCGCAGTAGTACCACATCTGCGCCGTCGGCTCGCCGCCCTGCTCGATATACACGGGCGGCGGCTGCACGATCACGGTGCGGCCATACGGATACGGATAGCCGTACCAGGGGTCGCCGTACCAGCCGGGTCCATAGCCGTAGCCCCATGCCGGCCCCAGCCACACACCCACGTGCGGGCGCCCATGAAAGTGCCCGTGGCCGCCGTGAAAGCCGCCATGGCCGCCATGCCCGCCGTGGCCGCCCGGCGCGGCCCAGGCGGCGCCACCGAGCGCCAGCCCCGACGCGAGCCCCATTACCAGCAGCGCCAACCGTGCGCCGCGTCCCCGATTGCTGTTCATGACATCCTCCTGCCTGGCTACCACGACGATGATGCTCACTCCATTATTGGCAGGCGGGCGGCGCAATCAAAGCTGCCGTAACAATTGCTCACCTTTTATACGCTGAGGATATGGACGGGAGGAAAGTTTCACCTGCGTAAAAACGCAAACAGCCCCGCGGCGCGGGCCACGGGGCGGCAGGGATGGCGCCGTCTTATTGCGCGGGCAAGCTTTGCACGGGTGTCGCCGGCGCCAGGATGGGCGGCACGGGCGCGTGGATGGGCGCCGGCGCCTTGACGGCCAGCCAGCCCGCGGCCGGCAGCAGCGGCACCAGCAGCAGGGCCACGATATTGATGATCTTGATCAAGGGATTGACGGCCGGTCCCGCCGTGTCCTTGTACGGGTCGCCCACCGTGTCGCCCGTGACGGCCGCCTTGTGTGCGTCGGAACCCTTGCCGCCGAAATGGCCATCCTCGATGTATTTCTTCGCATTGTCCCAGGCGCCGCCGCCCGTGGTCATGGAAATGGCCACGAACAGGCCCGTGACGATGGTCCCCATCAGCAGGCCGCCCAGCGCGGCTGGCCCCAGCAGCATGCCCACGACGATGGGCACCACCACGGGCAGCAGGGACGGCACGATCATTTCGCGGATGGCGGACGCCGTCAGCATGTCGACGGCCTTGTCGTATTCGGGCCGGGCCGTGCCTTCCATGATGCCCTTGATGTCGCGGAACTGGCGCCGCACCTCGACCACCACGGCGCCTGCCGCGCGACCCACGGCTTCCATCGCCATGGCGCCGAACAGGTAGGGAATCAGGCCGCCGATGAACAGGCCGACAATGACCATGGGGTTCGACAGATCAAAGGTGATGTGCTGGCCCACGGATTCGAGCGCATGCGTGTAGTCGGCGAACAGCACCAGCGCGGCCAGCCCCGCCGAGCCGATGGCGTAGCCCTTGGTGACGGCCTTGGTGGTGTTGCCCACGGCGTCGAGCGGATCGGTGATGGCGCGCACGGAGTCGGGCAGCCCCGACATCTCGGCGATGCCGCCCGCGTTATCGGTGATGGGGCCATACGCGTCGAGGGCGACGATGATGCCCGCCATCGACAGCATCGAGGTGGCGGCGATGGCGATGCCGTACAGGCCCGCCAGCTGGTACGAGACGAGGATGGCGACGCAGACGGCCAGCACCGGGTACGCGGTGGACTTCATCGACACGCCCAGGCCGGCGATGATATTCGTGCCATGGCCCGTCGTCGACGCTTCGGCGATGTGGCGCACGGGCTTGAAATCCGTGCCCGTGTAGTACTCGGTAATGTAGACCATCAAGCCCGTGAGCACGATGCCGACGACGGTCGCGCCCATCATCTTGTAGCGCATGGCGTCGTCGGGCCACAGCAGCCAGGTCACCACGGCAAAGCCCACCAGGGACAGGCCGGCCGCCCACCACAGGCCCGTGTACAGGGCCGACATGATTTTCGCGCCCGGCTTGGTCTTCACCATCGAGCAGCCGACGATGGACGCGAGGATGGAAACGGCGCCCAGCAGCAGCGGATAGATGATGGCCGTGCTGCTGGCCTCGGCCATCAGCAGGGCACCCAGCAGCATGGTGGCGATCAGGGTCACGACATAGGTTTCGAACAGGTCGGCTGCCATGCCGGCGCAGTCGCCCACGTTGTCGCCCACGTTGTCGGCGATGACGGCCGGGTTGCGCGGATCGTCTTCGGGAATGCCCGCCTCGACCTTGCCCACCAGGTCCGCACCCACGTCGGCGCCCTTGGTGAAGATGCCGCCGCCCAGCCGCGCAAAGATGGAGATGAGCGAGGCGCCGAAGGCCAGGCCGATCAGGGGCTTGATCAAATCGTGCTGGGTCAGGCCAGGCGCGCCCGTCGTCGCCAGCAGCCAGTAGAACAGGGTCACGCCCAGCAAGCCCAGGCCGACGACCAGCATGCCGGTGATCGCCCCGCCCTTGAAGGCCACGTTCAGCGCCTGGTTGATGCCCTGGGTGGCCGCCTGCGCCGTGCGCACATTGGCCCGCACCGAGACATTCATGCCGATGAAGCCGCAGGCGCCCGACAGCACGGCGCCGATCAGGAAGCCCAGCGCCGTATGCAGGCCAAGCAGCGCATAGATGGCGATCAGCAGCACCACGCCGACGATGGCGATGGTGCGGTACTGGCGCGCCAGGTAGGCGGCCGCGCCCTGCTGGATGGCCAGCGCGATTTCCTGCATGCGCGCGTTGCCGGGATCCTGGCGCAGGATCCAGCTACGCGACACCAAACCATACATGACTGCGACCACGCCGCAGGCTACCGCAAACCACAAACTGGCTGCCATATCGTCCCCTTCTGTTTTTATCCGACGTTATTACCGACAGCTGCAGACCGCACCGGGTAGGCACGCGCAGCCAGGAAAACACGACCTGCAAAAAACTTCTACCGCTAAATAGAAACCAGAAACGACGTGGCGCCGCGGGTGAAAGGCGGGCACAAAAAAAGCGGACGCTCAGGTCCGCTTTTCAAAAACTGCTTATTCCGCCAGGGCGGCAAATGCGCTGTCGCGGATTTGCTCGACCGGACCGACGCCGGCGATGCGGCGGTATTTCGGCGCGCCTGGCAGGCCGGACTTGGCCCAGTCATTGTAGTAGCCGAGCAGTACCTTGGTCTGGTTGTGGTACACGTCCAGGCGCTTCTTGACCGTTTCCGCCTTGTCGTCGTCGCGCTGGATCAGCGGTTCGCCCGTGATGTCGTCGATGCCGTCGACCTTGGGCGGATTGAATTTGACGTGGTAGACGCGGCCCGAACCCGGGTGGCTGCGGCGGCCGTCCATGCGCTCGATGATCGAAGCGTCAGGCACGTCGATTTCCAGCACGTAGTCGACATTGATGCCGGCGTCTTTCATGGCGTCCGCCTGCGCGATGGTGCGCGGGAAGCCGTCGAACAGGTAGCCATTGGCGCAATCGGCTTCCTGCAGGCGGTTCTTGACCAGGCCGATCATGATGTCGTCCGACACGAGGCCGCCCGCATCCATGACTTTCTTCGCTGCCAGGCCCAGTTCGGTGCCTTCCTTGATCGCCGCGCGCAGCATGTCGCCCGTGGAGATCTGTGGAATGTTGTATTTTTCTTTGATGAAGTTAGCTTGGGTGCCCTTGCCGGCACCGGGTGCTCCTAAAAGTATCAGACGCATTGAAAAGTTCCTAAAAAACAGATTTTGGATGGTGGTATGTGTAATTTTTTTTAGATGGTGTTGCTATGGCTATCTTTCCCTACGAAACTTACCACAAAAAATCCCCGGAACGCCAGTTTGCTGTCGAATTGCTATGTCCTGATTGATCAAAGCCAGCAATTCGCAAAGCAGGCATTTCAAAATGTGGTTTTTTGTGGCAGGCCCCGCACAAAATTTTTCCCGCGCCCCTCTGGCGCCTGAAAAGCCGTCGGGGCAAGGCGGGGCAACGCAGCCGGGGGCGTTTTCTCAGGTGGCGTGGCGGTAGTGCGCCTGGACCCGGGCAAGATCTTCCGGCGTGTCGACGCCGGCGGCCGGAGCCGAGTCCGTCACATGCACGGCGATGGCATAGCCATGCCACAGCACGCGCAGCTGCTCCAGCGCCTCGATCGCTTCCAGCGGCGAAGCGGACAATTGCGGATACTCTTGCAGGAACGCATTGCTGTACGCGTACAGGCCGATATGGCGCAGCGGCACGTAGCCTTGCGGCAAGTTTTCACGCGATTGTGCAAAGCCGTCGCGGTGCCAGGGGATGGTGGCGCGCGAGAAATACAGGGCGCGGTTCGCCCTGTCCAGCACGACCTTCACCACGTTCGGATTGAAGGCGTCGGCCATGTCGTGCAGCGGATGGGCGCACGTGGCCATGGGAACGGCGCTGCTGATCTGCGCCGCGCAGGCGGCCAGCAGGGCCGGATCGATCAGCGGTTCGTCGCCCTGCAGGTTGACGACGACGGCGTCCGGCGGCAAACCGAGCGTGCGCGCCACTTCGGCGATGCGGTCCGTGCCCGACGGATGGTCGGCGCGCGTCATGCACACTTCCACGCCATGCGCGGCGCAGGCGGCGCGGATGTCTTCGTGGTCGGTGGCGACGATGACGCGCGCGGCACCCGACAAGGCTGCCTGCTCGGCCACGCGCACCACCATGGGCTTGCCGCCCAGGTCGGCCAGCGGCTTGTTGGGCAGGCGCGTCGAAGCCAGGCGGGCCGGGATGATGACGATGAACGCCATCGTTATTCCACTGCGTCTTGCAGGGTGCGCGCTTCGTCCGCCCACATGATGGGGATGCCATCGCGGATGGGATAGGCCAGGCGGTCGGCGCGGCAAATCAGTTCCTGCGCCTTCTTATCGTGTTCAAGCGGGCCCTTGCAAACAGGGCAGACCAGGATATCAAGCAGTCGAGCGTCCACGACATTTCTCCACAATTTGTTGGGCCAGCGCGCTATCGATGCGCGCACTGACCGGGACGACCCACAGTCTCGGGTCATCTTTGAGATGTTCAATTTGCGCACATTTTACTGCATCCTTCTCGGTGATCAAGATCACATCCGTGTCGAGCGCGGCAAATGGCTGGTCGAGGAAGTCGTGATGGTCGGGCAGGGGCAGTTCCGTGAAGTCCAGTCCCGCCCCCCGCAGCATGGCAAAGAAACGCCCGGGATTGCCGATGCCGGCCGCCGCCACGATGCGCTGGCCGCTGGCCGCCAGGTCAGCAAGGGCCATGCTTTCGCCGCGGTTCACCATGCGCTCGGCCAGGCGGCCGTCGAGCAGCATCTGCGCCACCAGGGCGCCCTTGGGCGCCACCTGCGCCACCAGCGCCGGCGCCAGCTCGGGCGCATTGATCACCGTCACGTCGCGCCGGCGGCACGGCGATTCGCGCAGGGGCCCGGCCGGCAGCAGCCAGCCATTGCCCGCGCCGCGGCCGTCGAACAGCACGATTTCCACGTCGCGCTGCAGGGCGTAATGCTGCAAGCCGTCGTCCGTGACGAGCACGTCGACGTCCGGATGCGCGGCCAGCAGCGCCCTGCCCGCTTGCGCGCGGTCGCGTCCCACCACCACGGGGCAGCCGCCGCGCTGGAAGATCAGCAAGGGCTCGTCGCCCACCTGCTGCGGCGTGGAGGCGGCGCTGACGGCGCGCGGCAAGCGGTCGGCGCTGCCATGGCCGCGCGAAATGACGCCCGGGCGCATGCCCGCGTCGCGCAAGGCGTGCACCAGCCAGATCGTCAGCGGCGTCTTGCCCGTGCCGCCGATGAAAATGTTGCCGACGACGACGACGGGCACGGGCAGGCGCTGGGATTTCAGGATGCCGGCCCGGAACAGGGCGCGCCTGACGCTGCTCAAGGCGCCGAACAGCAGCGACACGGGCCACAGCGCGCACGCCAGCGGCCCGCGACGCAGCCAGGCGCGGGTGAGAGTGGATTCAAGCTTGGCGGGGGAGGATGTGGGCATGCGTGTCAACTAAAATTGGAACCCGAAAACGACACCTGGGGTCAGACCCGGCGGGTCTGACCCCGGCACTTCGCTTGGGGTGGAAGGTTGGCCTTACTTGCCGCCGGCCTGCGCCGCAAACGTCAGCTTTTCGTAGCCGGCCAGGCGCGCCGCTTCCATGACGTGGATCACCATCTGGTGCATGGCGAACTGGTCGGCGTTGACCACCACGACGGGTGTCTGCGCGGGCGCCTTGCCGCCGTTGGCCGCCTTCGCCGCGTTCTGCAAGGCATCGGCCAGGCCGGCCACGTCGCGGAACGAGACGGCTTCGCGGTTCACCGTGTAGTTGCCCTTGGCGTCGATGGTGACGTCGATCTGCTGCGGCTTGTCCCTGGCCTGCTCGGCGTCGGCCGTCGGCAGGGTGATCTGCAGCTCCGTAAACTTGCTGTAGGTGGTGCTGACCATCAAAAAGATCAGGATCACCAGCAGCACGTCGATGAACGGGATCAGGTTGATTTCGGGGTCTTCACGCCCCTTGCCTTTGCGGAAGTTCATTTGCGGCCACTGTGGACGATATCGACGAACTTGACCGCCTGCTGCTCCATGTCGATGACGAAACTGTCGACGAGGGCGCGGAAATGGCGGTAGAAGACCAGGGTGGGCATGGCGATGGCCAGGCCAAAGCCCGTGTTATACAGGGCCACGGAAATGCCATGGGCCAGCTGGGCGGGATTCGAGCCGCTGGCGTTTTGCGAACCGAAGATCTCGATCATGCCCACCACCGTGCCAAACAGGCCCATCAGTGGAGCCAGGGTGGCAATGGTGCCCAGGGTCGTCAGGTAGCGTTCCAGCACGTGGGCCACGCCGCTGCCCGCCTCTTCGATCGATTCCTTCATCACCTCACGCGGCGCGTCGACATTGCGCAGCGCGGCAGCCAGCACCACGCCCAGCGGCGAATTGTCTTCCAGCTTGGCCAGCGTATCGGGCGTGATCTTGCCGCTGCGATACACCTGCACCACTTCATCGAACAGCTTGCGGGGCAATATCTTGGCACGGCGCAAGTACAGCAGGCGCTCGATGATCAGGGCCAGGGCGACGATGGAAGCGATCAACAACAGCCAGATGGGCCAGCCAGCGGCTTGAAATATAGCGAGCAAAAGAAACTCCTGATAAAGGGAAGGCGATGGTTGGCCTGGACAACGCGTATTGTACCGAGCACGCGAGCGCGATTGCGCACCGGCGACGGAATGGCGCAATGTAGCGCGTTGACGCGCCGGCGGCAAGTGGCGCCTGCGCGCGCCTTTATGCACAGCCTGCCGGCGAGGCGCCGCCGGCACTGCCCAGTTTTGCACATTTTATGTGGATAAGATTGTGAGCAAGCATGAACAGTGAAAGCCAAGTCATTGATTTACATGGCTATTCTCCACCTGCGCAAAATACAGGCATAGCAGCTAATCGCGCGTAGTCAATGTCAGATCTTCAACAAAACAAAAGTTCTGCACATTTACTGTGGACAAGATTGTGCGCAAGCGGACGGAATTCACATAAGCCATTGATTTGAAAGAAAATTAAATCGCTGAGTAAAAATGTGGCAGACCGGATAGCAGCATGCCGCCAGCGGGCCATAAAGTTCTGCACACAATCTGTGGACAAGATTGTGTGCAAGCGCAAAGATCAGCGCTAAGTACATTGATTTATATCGTTTTTATTGCCATGCATAAAAATGTGGCAAGGGCAGAAAAGGTGGGTTTTCCTGGCCGAATGTGGCTTCGCCAAGGCACTTTTCCACCGCCAGTGCAGTTCCACACATAAAGTGTGGATAAGATTGTGAGCAAGCCGATTGACTCCATGCAAGCCCATTGATTTTAAAGGACTTTTTTTCACTGATGAAAAATGAGGCAGCCGTGCCGCCTTGCGCAGCGGTGGAAAACACGGGCAAACGGCGAAACGATTTATGCAGTTTTGCACACATTCTGTGGATAAAATTGTGAGCAAGGCCCACGCTTGCATGCTAGACCCTTGATTTATATGCGGTTTTTCATACTGCGCAAAAATCAGGCAAGCCTTGCAATACGCCTTGCGGTGGATAAACGGGGCCACCTGGCGGAGTTCTGCACATTTTTTGTGGATAAGATTGTGCGCAAGGCCATGCATGCGATACTAAGCCATTGATTCATATATGCTTTATTTCCATGCGTAAAAATGTAGCAGGGCATTTTTTATCCACTGCAGGGGAGAAATCCAGCGGCCCTGTGCAGGACAAAAAGTTCCGCACATTTTCTGTGGATAACTTTGTGCGTAAGTGGCAGGCGCTTCACTGATGTGCTTGATATTAAAGGACTTTTTCCCTGTGCACGCAAATCAAGCATCTGGAAATTCGTCATGAAATCAAATACTTAGAAATAGAACTTGTTGTTTTGCACGATATATGACATAAGCATGACCTCGCCGATAATTTGTGGACAGTTCCATCCCTTTCCAGCTTCATGATGACCGAAAACCAGACTGACAGCGGCTTTGCCGCCCCGCCCGTGCTGACCGTCAGCGCCCTCAACCAGGCCGTTGCGCGCCTGCTCGAACGCTCGTTCCCCCTGACCTGGATCGCCGGCGAAATTTCCAACTTTACGCGCGCCGCTTCCGGCCACTGGTATTTCACCCTCAAGGATGATGGCGCCCAGGTGCGCGCCGTGATGTTCCGCGGCCGCGCGCAGTACGCGGGATTCACGCCGCGCGAAGGCGACAAGGTCGAGGTGCGCGCCCTCGTCACCCTGTATGGCGCGCGCGGCGATTACCAGATCAACGTGGAAGCCATCCGCCGCGCCGGCGTGGGCGCCCTGTATGAAGCGTTCCAGCGCCTGAAGGAAAAGCTGGCCGCGCAGGGCCTCTTCGACCAGGAACGCAAGCGCGCCATTCCCATGTTCGCGCGCAGCATCGGCATCGTCACCAGCCCGCAGGCAGCCGCCCTGCGCGACGTGCTGACGGCCTTGCAGCGGCGCGCGCCGCACGTGTCCATCATTTTGTATCCCACGCCCGTGCAGGGCCAGCAGGCGCCGGAAAAAATCGCGCACGCCATCCGCACGGCATCCGCAAGGGCCGAGTGCGACGTGCTGCTGGTGTGCCGCGGCGGCGGCAGCATCGAAGACTTGTGGTCGTTCAACGATGAAGCCGTGGCGTACGCGATCGCCGACTGCGCCATGCCCGTGATCAGCGGCGTGGGGCACGAGACGGATTTCACCATCGCCGACTTCGCGGCCGACCTGCGCGCCGCCACGCCCACGGCGGCGGCGGAACTGGCAGCCACGCCGCGCGCCGACTGGCTCGCGTCACTGCGCGCCGATGCGACGGACCTGCGCCGCGCCATGCGCCGCCGCCTCGACGACGCGGCGCAGACCCTGGACCGCCACAGCCGCCGCCTGCTCAATCCCAAGGCGCAGCTGCAGCAGCAGCGCCTGCAGCTGCTGGCCCTGTCGACGGCCATGACGCATGCGGCGCGCGCGCCGCTGAACCAGTCGCAGCATGCGCTGGAACGCCTGCGCTCGCGCTGGGCCAATCTGCGCCCCGACGTCGCGGCGCCGCGCGCGCGCCTGGTGGAAGCCCAGCGCCGCAGCGGCGCGGCCATGGCGCAGCTGCTGACGCAACGGCGGCATCGTCTCGACGGCCTGTCGGCGCAGCTGGAACTGCTCAATCCCCAGCGCACCCTGGAACGGGGCTACGCCATCCTGCGCGACGAAAAAGGCGCCATCGTGCGCTCGCCCGCGCAGCTGCAGGCGCGCCAGAACGTCAACGTGCGCCTGGCCGAAGGCAGCGCGCAGATCGGCATCGCCAGCGTACAGGCAGCATTGGAGTAAAAAAGGCCGGGGAATCTCCCCGGCCCAACACCTGCCCTACTGAGTGGACTGCTACTGCTGCTGCTCTTTCACCCTACGCCATCAGAACTTCATCGACACGCGCGCGCCGAACGTGCGCGGCGCGTTGTAGAAGGCGCCGTAGATCTGCTGCGTGGGCTGGCATGGCATGCCCACGTCCGTGCAGATTTCATTGACGTCCAGCTTGACCGCCTTGTCGGTGGCGTTCTGCACGAACGCTTCCACCGTATAGGCCTTGTTCGCCGGCTGGAAGCGCAGGCTCAGGTCCAAGGTCGTGTAGGCTTCCTGGCGCTTCACGCCCGCATGGCCCGGCACGTCGCCGTTGAAGGCGCCCGCCCCCACGTACGACATGGTTTCGTAATGCACGGAGGCGCGCGGCGTGAGCTGGCCGCCGGCGACATTGAAATCATGCTCGTACTGCACCGTGGTGGAAAACTTCGGCGCATGCTTCATGGTGCTGCCGCCCACGTTCACCAGCGGCGCCGTCGACCCGCAGGACTGGCCATTCGCGCGCGCCGCATCCACGTCGCACGACAGGAAATCGTCATACACGGCTTTGAGCCAGGTGGCGTTGCCCGTCAGGCGGTCGACCGACGTGGGCCGCCACACCCATTCCGCTTCCAGCCCCTTGACCGTGGCGCCGGCCGCATTGAAGTTGGCCAGCACGCTGTTGACCACCTGCGATTCGAGCTTGTCCTTGTACTTCATCAGGAAGGCATCGAGGTTCAGGGTCAGCTGGCGGTTCAGCAAATCCGACTTGAAACCGATTTCATAACTGGTCAGCTTTTCCGGCTTGGTGGTGGCGCCGCCGTCGCCGATGGCCGGCGAGTGGAAGCCCGTCGTCACGGAGCCGAACAACAAGATGTCGGAGCGCAGCTTGTACTCGATGCGGCCCAGCCAGGTGGCCTGGCCGTACTTCAGGTCGGCCGTGTTGTCGCCCGGCGTATTGCCGCAGCTGGCCGCCGTGATGGCGCCGCCGGGGCCGATGTTGTGCGTGTTGGCCAGGCCCGTGCCGGGCGTGACCAGCTGCGCCAGCTGGTCGGGCGTGAGCACGGTGGTGCCCAGCGGCGTATTGGCGGGCCAGTTCGGGCAAGCCCAGTTCTTGCCGCCGATATCGAACTTGTGGTCTTTCGTGTAGCGCGCGCCGGCCGTCAGCTTGATCTGGTCCGTCACTTGCTGGCTGACCTGGCCGAACACGGCCTTTGATTTGAGCTGGCGGTCGCCCTGGATGAAGGACATGGCCGACGCATACTGGCCCACCGTGGGCTGGACGAAGATCACGGCGCCGTTGGCGATATCCTGCTGCACGGCCGCCTGCGAAATCTGGCTGCGGTCGATGTCGAAGCGCACCTTGTTCTTTTCATTGAACAGGAACAGGCCCGCCACCCACTGGAACGGTGCATCGTCGTCCGAGCGCGCCTGCAGCTCGTGCGAATAGCTGTCGAACTGCGCCCAGTCCGTGCGGTTTTCCGACTTGAAGCCGGGGAACAGGCCCGCGTCCGCATCGTTGCTGTTCTGGCGCTTGTAGCGGCTCCAGCTGCCCAGGTAAGTGAAGTCCAGCCCGTCCGTCGGCTTGTAATTGAGCTTGCCCTTGTAGGTGAGGATGGACTGGTCCAGGGTGCCCGGCGTGTCGATCAGGGCCGAGCGCAGCTTCTCGCCCGGCTTCGGCTCGGCCGCCAGGTAGACGTTGCCGGCGCCCTGGTCGAGGAAGTAGTCGGCGATGAAGGTGCCGCGCAGCTGCGGCGTGAACTTCCACAGCAGGGAGGCGCGCACGCCCATCTGGTCGCCCGCGCCGTACTTGGCCGTGCCCGGCATGACGTTCGAGCCGCGGCGGAAATCCACCGTGCCGTCATGGCTATCCTTGATGGCGGCGATGCGCAGCGCCACGTCGTCGGAAAACGGGATATTGAGCATGCCCTGCGTCTGCAGATGGCGGTAGTCGCCCACGGTGATGCCGGCCGAACCCATGAACTTGGCCGTGCTGGGCGCGGCCGACACGAGGTTGACGGCGCCGGCCGTCGAGTTGCGGCCGTTCAGGGTGCCCTGCGGTCCGCGCGCCACCTCGACGTGGCTCAGGTCGTACATCAGCGCCGTGGCGCCCTGGGGACGGGGCGAATACACGCCATCGACATAGAAGGCGACGGCCGGGTCGCCCAGCTCCGTGTGGTTGGCCGAGCCCACGCCGCGCATGTAGACGTGCACGCCGCCCGAGTCGCCATGCTGCTCGACGACGAGGCTGGGCACCATGGTGGCCAGCGAGGCCAGGTCCTTCACCTGGTTGTTTTGCAGGGTGTCCTGGTTGAAGGCGGTGACGGCCAGCGGCGTCTCCTGCACGAAGGTGTTGCGGCGCGTGGCCGTGACGACGATGCGGTCCATCTGCTCGGCCGCCGGCGCTGCCGTTTCGGCGGCCGCGGTGGCCGGTCCCGCTTGCTGCGCCAGCGCGGCGCCGCTGCCCATCAGGATGAACTGGGCAAACGTCGCATGCGCCAGGCTGAATGCAATGGTGTTTCTCTTGAACGGCTTCATTGTTATTGTCTCCTCTACCACTGGTTGAATGATGATCACATAGCTCTCTGGCTACTGCTGCACATTTTTTGGGTGTCAATCTGAAGTCATGTCGCCTCCGTGCGGGTCAGTGGGTGGCCACGGCGCGCCCGCCCGTGTCGAATAGAAAGGCATGGCCCTCTTCCGGCGCGAAGCCGATGGCGCTGCCCTGCGCCAGGCTGTGGCGCGCCTCGCCGTGCAGCTTGATGGCCACCGCATGGGGACCGGCATCCAGCGTGGCGTGGATGATCTGCGCATCGCCCAGCTGCTCGATCAGGGTGACAGTGGCGCCGTAACCCTCCCCGCGCGGCACCAGGCGCAAATGCTCGGGGCGTATGCCGACCAGCATGCCCGCTTCGCCACCCAGCTGGCTGGCCAGCGCGGGCACGGCGGCGCACGGCAAAAAGTTCATGCGCAAGGCGCCGATGAAGCCGGCCACGAACCGGCTGGCCGGATGACGGTACAGGTCCAGGGGTGCGCCCACCTGCTCCAGGTGGCCGCCGTGGAAGACGGCCACCCGGTCCCCCAGGGTCATGGCTTCGACCTGGTCGTGCGTCACGTAGATCATGGTGGTGCCCAGTTCCTGGTGCAGCTTGGCCAGCTCGATGCGCGTCTGCACGCGCAGGGAGGCGTCGAGATTGGACAGCGGTTCGTCGAACAGGAATACCTTGGGCTGGCGCACGATGGAACGGCCGATGGCCACGCGCTGGCGTTCGCCGCCCGACAGGGCCTTGGGTTTGCGTTCGAGCAGGTGCGTGATCTGCAGGATCTCCGCCACCTTGCCCACGGCGGCGCGCACCTCGGCTTCCGGCTTGCCCGCCAATTTCAGGGCGAAGCCCATGTTGTCGCGCGCCGTCATGTGCGGGTACAGCGCATAGCTCTGGAAGACCATGGCGATGCCCCGCTCGGCCGGCGCCACGTCGTTGGCCAGCAGGTCGCCGATGCGCAGCTGGCCCGCACTGATGTCTTCCAGTCCCGCGATCATGCGCAGCAGGGTCGACTTGCCGCAGCCGGACGGCCCCACGAAGACCATGAATTCCCCGTCATGGATATCGAGGTCCAGGCCCTTGACGATTTCCGGGCCGTCGCCGTAGGTCTTGCGGATGCCGCGCAGGGAGATGGCGGCCATGTCAGTGCTCCCCGGCCAGGACCGGCCGGGCCGGTGCGTGGGACGCGCGCTGCGCGGCGATGAAATCGCGGTACCACAGGGCGCTGTCCTTGAAGCTGCGCTGCTGCGTGGCGTAGTCGACGTACAGCATGCCGAAGCGCTTGGCATAGCCCGAGTTCCACTCGAAGTTATCCATCAGGCTCCAGTAGAAATAGCCGCGCACGTCGATGCCCTGGGCGATCACGGCCCGCAAGGCGTCCAGGTGCAGCTGCACGTAGTCGATGCGCGCCTGGTCGTGGATCTTGCCGCCGGCGGGCTTGTCGGCGACGGCCATGCCGTTTTCCGTGATGTAGACGGGCGGCAGCCGGTATTCGCGGTGCAGGCCCACCAGCAGCTCCGTCAAGCCCTGCGGATAGGTTTCCCAGCCCATGTCGTTGAAGCCCAGCTTGCCCTCGGGCTTGCGCGGCGGCGTCTCGGCGCTCATGAAAGCGCGCGTGTAGTAGTTCACGCCGAGGAAATCGATGGGCTGTTTGATATCCATGAAATCGTTTTCAAAGATGGCCAAAGCGGAAGCGTCGGGGTGTTTCAGGGCCAATGCCGGGTAGCGGCCCTTGAAGATGGCGTCCATATACCACTGCACCGAGCGCGCATATTCGAGTTCGGCCAGTTCGCGGTCTTGCGCGCTGTCGGTGGCCGGCGTGGCCGTCCACTGATTGAGCACGATGCCCAGCTTGGCCGGTGCATTCACGGCACGCATCGCCTGCATGGCCAGGCCGTGCGACAGCAGCAGATGATGCGACACCTGCACGGCGGCGGCGGGGTCGGCCATGCCGGGCGCGAACTGCCCCGTACCGTGGCCCAGCACGGCCGTGCACCATGGTTCGTTGTGGGTGGCGATGCTGGCGACCTTGTGGCCGAAGCGGCGCGCCACCTCGGCCGCATAGGCGGCGAAGTGGTAGCAGGTGGCGCGATTGAGCCAGCCGCCCTCGTCCTGCAAGGCTTGCGGCAAGTCCCAGTGGTACAGGGTCAGGTGGGTATCGAGACCCTTCGCGGCCAGGGCGTCGAGCAGGCGCGCATAGAAATCGAAGCCCGCCTCGTTCCAGGCGCCGGAACCCGTGGGCTGCACCCGCGACCAGGACATGGAAAAGCGGTAGGCGTTCACGCCCAGACTGGCGATCAGCTCCACGTCATCAACATAGCGGTGGTAGTGGTCGCAGGCCACGTCGCCATTGCTGCCGTCGATGATCTTGCCGTCCGTGTGGCTGAAGGTATCCCAGATGGACGGGCCGCGGCCGTCGATGGCGGCCGCGCCCTCGATCTGGTAGGCGCTGGTGGCCACGCCCCAGGTGAAGGTGGAAGGAAATCGGGTGTCGGTATCGTCGTTATGCATGGTGGTCATGTCAGTGTGAGGGGTTGAAATAAATGGGAGAGCATCAGCCTTTGACGGCGCCCTGGGTCAGGCCCTCGATCAGGCGCTTCGAGGCGACAAAGAACATCAGCAGCAGCGGCAGCACGGCGATGGCGGCGCCCGTCATCAGCGCGCCCCACTCCGTGTTGTTCGGCGCCTGCATGCTGCGCAGGGCCAGCGGGATCGTGTAGTTCTCGACCGAGCGCATGACGACCAGCGGGGTAATAAAATTGTTCCACGAGTTGATGAAGGTGATCAGGCCCAGAGTGCCCATGGCAGGCCCGATCAATGGCAGCACGACTCTCCAGTAGATGGCGAACTCGCCGCAGCCGTCGATGCGCGCCGCCTCGATCAGGTCCTTCGGAATGGCCGTGCCGATGTACTGGCGCATCAGGAAAATCCCCAGCGCGCCGGCCGCATCGGGCACGTACAGCGCGCGCGGCTGGTCCAGCCATCCGAGGAAATCCATCAGCATGAACGTCGGGATCATGTTCATGAAGGACGGAATGATCATCGACGCCATCACCAGGGTAAACAAGGGCCGCTTGAAGCGGAACTCGTACATGGCAAACGCATAGCCGCCCAGCGAGCAAAAGAACAGGGTCAAGGCCGTCGTCATCAGGGCCACGTACAGGCTGATGCCGATATTGCGCCAGAACGGCAGGCGCTCCTGCAGCAGTTCCAGGTTGTTGAGCAGGGCCGTGCCGAACCAGCGCGGCGGCGGCAGGCTGTAGATTTCCGCGCTCGTATGCGTGGCGAAGACGAACATGAAGTAGAACGGCGCGACCATGATCAGGGCGCCGATGGCCACCATGGCGTAGGCCGTCCAGCGGGCGGTTTTCATCGGACCTCCTTGCGTTCTTTGCGTTCGTTGCGGCTGAAGACGCGGTTGTTGACCCACGTGGTGCTGGCGATGATCAAAAACAGCAGCCAGGAAATGGCCGACGCCGTGCCGAAGTCACCCGAGGAAAACGCCGTCTTGTAGACGAAGATGGCCGTCGTCATCACGGACTGGCTCACGCCGCTCGATTCGGCCACCAGCACGAACGGTTCCTCGAACAGCTGCAGGTTGCCCATGATGGTGAGGGTCACGGCCAGGTAGATCATGGGCCGCAGCTGCGGCAGGGTGATGTACCAGAATTGCTGGCGTTTCGAGGCGCCGTCGATGGTGGCCGCTTCATACAGGTCCTTCGGTATCACCTGCAGCGCGGACAGGTACAGCACCAGGTTCCAGCCCAGGTAGCGCCAGAAGATGACGAAGGCGACGGCCGGCTTGATGAACAGCGAGCTGCCCAGCCAGTCGATCGATTCGGCCGGGAACAGGCCGCCGACCAGCGGCAGGCTGGCGCACCATTGGAGCAGCACATTGATCTGCCCATAGTCGCGCGAGAACAGGGTATTGAAGACCATGGCGATGGCCACGCTGGAGGTGATGAACGGCAAGAAGTAAATGCCGATCACCAGGTTGCGCGAGCGCTTGAAGCTGTTGTGGATGAAGGCCGCCAGCGGGATGGCAACCAGGTGCTGCGGCACGCCCGAGGCCAGCGCCAGCCACACGGTATTGCCCAGCGAGCGCAAGAACCACGGGTCGCTCAGCGCATACCTGTAGTTGTCGAGGCCTACCCACTGCATGGCTTCCACGCCGCTGGCCGCTTCCCACTGGTTGAACGACAAATAGATGGAAAACAGCAGCGGAAACAGGCTGAAGACGGCGAACAGGATGAAGAAGGGGCTGATGAAAAGATACGGCGCCCATTGCTTCATGGTGTAGCGCTTGCGCGACGGCCGCGCCGACGCGGACGCCTGGTGCGCCAGCGATGCCGATGGGGGATGCAAGTGGCTCATGCTGGTCCTAGCGCCGCGCGCGGTGGGTGATCAGGGCCTTGGCGTCGGCCAGGGCCGTCTTGATATCCTTGTTTTGCGCCAGCACGCTTTCCAGTTCCATGTTGACGATGTCGCGCGCCACGGCGTCGAATTTGTCGACGCGGATGACGGGAATCCTGGCCGCCGTGTCGCGCGCCAGCAAGCGCGTCTTCTGGCCGCCGAAGTACGCTTGCGGCTCGTCCATCATGGGGTCCGCATACGCCGCCTTCAAGGCGGGGAAGGCGCCGATTTCTTTGAGCGAGTGCAGCTGGATATCCTTGTTGACGGTCATGAACTTGATGAATTCCCAGGCCTGGGCTTTGTTCGCCGCCTTTTTCGGAATGCCGTAGAAGGAGCCGCCGTACGACGCCAGCGCGCCGGCCGGCAGGTTCGCCGCGCGCCACTGGCCCTTGGAATCGGGCGCCAGCCACTTGGCCAGGTGGCCGCTGAGCCACGAGCCCATCATCTGGCTGGCCACCTTGTCGCGCTTGAAGCCTTCGGCCCACTCGCCCGTCCAGGCCACGGTGCGCGCATCGATGCCCGCCACCCGCGCCGCCTTGGCCAATTCGAACGCCTTGACGAAGCGGGGCGAGTCGACCAGCACCTGGCCCTTGTCGCCAAAATAAATGCCTTCGCCATCTTTTAAATTGGCGCGGATAACGATGTCGGCCAGGTCGCTGGCGCCGGCCAGCAGATAGGTGCCCGTGGCGGCCTTGAGCTTCTTGCCGGCGGCGATATACGACTCCCACGATTGCGTCAACTCGGCTTCCTTGATGCCCGCCTTGTCCATCAGGTCCTTGCGGTAGAACAGGGTGCCCGGTCCCAGGTCGGCCGACATGGCGCCCAGGGTGCCGCGCGAACTGGTCGCCTGCACGAAGGTGAACGGCACGAACTGGGCGCGGTACTGCCCTGCCCCGTACGGCGCCTGCAGGAGGTCTTCCATGCCCTTCGATTCGGCAAAGCTGCCCACATAGCGGAAGTCGATGGCCATCACGTCCGGCAGGCGCGCGCCGGCCGCCAGTGCCGTCGTCATCGAGTTATGGTGGTCGTCGATCTGCAGGCTGACCAGCTTGACCTTCACTTGCGGGTACAGTTTTTCCCACAGGGGCATGGCCGTCTTGACGGCGCGGTCCAGGTCCGGGAACGAGGCGACGGTAATGGTGGCGGGAGCCAGCGCCGGCAGGACGGCAGCAGGCGGGGCGGCGGCAGGCGCGGCAGCCGCACCGAAGGCCAGGGTCAGCGCCGTCAGGGGGGCGGCGCCAAGGATGCTTGACTTCATTCTTTCATCTCCGTTTATTGAGCGTCTTCTATCTTGAAAACGTTTTCACAACATACATCCATTTAACACCGCAAAGAAAATCAAGTCAACCGATAAAGTTGTCATTTTTATTGAGGCCATCGTGGCGAGTTGGGCAGCGCCGGGCGTTCTCTCCTATGAAAAACAGCGAAAATCGGCGGCCGGAGAGGGTGTTGTTTTTCGTGAAAACGTTTTCAGATATGGGGAGACGCAGGCTGGATTGGCGCTGCGTGGGTATTCCGCCGCCCGGTTGGCCTCCGGTCCGTGGCTGCGGGATGGCGTGGGCGCTGCGGTGTCGGCTTACGCCCAGCGGGCTAAGCCGACCTACGCCGACCGACACCGGCCTGCTTTGGCCTGCAGCCTGATCGTCCGTTTATGGTAATCTTTCACTGAAAAGGTTTTCAGTGCACTGACAACCAGCCATCTTGATATCCGGGAATCACCTTGACCGATAGCGCCCACGCTGCCCCCCCTTCCACCCTGCTCGACGTCGCCCGCCAGGCAGGCGTGTCGCCCAGCACCGTCTCGCGCATCCTGAACGGCACGGCCAAGGTGTCCGACGACAAGCGCGACGCCGTGCTGGCCGCCATCGCGCAGATGAAATTTGCGCCCAACCAGATGGCGCAGGGGCTGAAAAAAGGCCGCTCGATGACCATCGGCATCGTGGTGCAGGATATTTCCAGCCCCTTCTTCGATGAGAGCCTGCGCGGCGTGGACGACGGCCTGAAAGACACGGGCTATGCGTCCGTCATCGTCAGCGGGCACTGGAATGCGCAGGAGGAAGCGGACCGCATCCGTTTGCTGCTGGCGCGCAAGGTCGACGGCATCATCCTGCTGTCCGGGCGCATCTCGGACGAGAGCGTGCTCGATTTCTCGCAGCAGCGGCCCATCGTCTCGACCGGCCGCCTGCTCGCCACGAAAAGCGCCATCGGTTTCAAGCTGGACAATGAATACGGCGCCTACCTGGCCGTGCGCCACCTGGTGGAACTGGGCCACCGCCGCATCGCGTTCGTGTCCGGCCCCGCCAACAACACGGATGCAGCCGAACGCCTGACGGGCTACCAGCGCGCACTGCGCGAAGCGGACATCGCCATCGACCCGAAACTGATGGTGGAAGGCGACTTCCACGAGGCCAGCGGGATGCTGGCCATGAACCATTTGTTCGATACGCAGCAGCAATTCAGCGCCGTCTTCGCCGCCAACGACCTGTCCGCCTACGGCGTGCGCCTGTGTCTGTACCGCAAGGGCATCCGCGTGCCCGACGATATCTCGCTGGTGGGCTTCGATGACTTGCCCGGCTCGTCCTACACGACGCCGCCGCTGACCACCATCCACCAGCCCCTGTACGACATCGGCCGCATCGCCACCGAAGCGCTGCTGGGACTGATCAATGGCGAAGCCGTGCAGGCGACCGTTCCGCCGCTGGAACTGATCGTGCGGGAAACCACGCGCCGCATCCGCTGAGGCCTGGGCCGGCGTTGCACGAGACGCCAGCGCAAGGCCTGGCGCTTGCCGATTTTCCTGAACGAGAATCACTACGCGCAACGGCGCGGACCAGGCGCGCCGGAATCTGCAGCAATGGCGCATCCGCTTTACAATAGTGGCTCGTTCAGCAAGAATGCTTGATTCAAGCACGCAAGGCTCAACCCTCCGGCCCAGGCCGGAAGACTCCGAACACTCACCACAAAGGGACATCACATGGAACATACTCTGCCACCACTGCCGTATGAAATGGACGCTCTGGCGCCGCATATTTCGAAAGAAACCCTGGAATACCACTATGCCAAGCATCACCAGGCGTATGTCACCAACTTGAACAACCTGATCAAGGGCACCGAGTTCGAGAACCTGTCGCTGGAAGACATCATCAAGAAGTCGTCGGGCGGCATCTTCAACAACGCGGCGCAAGTCTGGAACCACACCTTCTACTGGAACGGCATGAAGCCGGCCGGCGGCGGCGCGCCTGCGGGTGCCGTGGCTGACGCGATCAACGCCAAATGGTCGTCGTTCGACAAGTTCAAGGAAGAATTCACCAAGTCGTGCGTGGGCAACTTCGGTTCGGGCTGGACCTGGCTGGTGCAAAAAGCCGACGGCTCCGTCGACATCGTCAACACCTCGAACGCCGGCTGCCCGCTGACCACCGGCGACAAGCCGCTGCTGACCTGCGACGTGTGGGAACACGCTTACTACATCGACTACCGCAACCTGCGCGCCAAGTACGTGGAAACGTTCTGGGGCCTGGTCAACTGGGACTTCGTTGCCAAGAACTTCGCGTAAGCAGCGCGGGTTCCTGTCAACGTCGAACGGCACCGTCCGCGGCCTGCGCCGCGCCGACACACCGTGAAAAGAAGCCTGCGCTCCCCTGCGCGGGCTTTTTTTTGTCCGCAGGGCCCCGTCCTGCTGCGCTACAATCAGCGCTCCTTCACCTCGCCCCTCCCCGATGTCCGCTCGCCCCCTGCTCGCCGCACTCCTGGCGGCATTCCACCTGCATGCGTCCGCAGCCACGCCGGCGCCCGTGGCGCCGCTGTTGTCCGACTACACGCACAACGCCTGGGGCGCCCTGCAAGGCGCGCCCGTCGACGTGCTCAAATTCGCCCAGGGCAAGGATGGCTGGCTGTGGATCGCCACGGCGACGGGCCTGTACCGCTACGACGGCGTGCGTTTCGAGCGCACCGACACGGTCTACGGCCATCGCTTGCCGTCCAGCAATGTGCTGGGCCTGGCGGCGACGGCCGACGGCGCCATCTGGGTCGGCTACCGCCTGGGCGGCGTCAGCGTGTTCCGCCCCGACGGCGCGCGCACCTATGCGCCGGCCGACGGCTTGCCCACGGGGGCCGTGTTCCACATCGAAGCGGCACCTGACGGCGCCATCTGGGTCGGCACGCGCGATGGCGCTGCCCGCCTGGCACCGGGCGCGCAGCGCTTCGAGACGCAGGCCGCCAACGTGGGCTTGCCCGACAAGCGCGTCTACCAGATCCTGTTCGGCCGCGACGGCACGCAATGGATGGGCACCATGTACGGCGTGTATTTCAGGAAGCCGGGCCAGGCGCGCTTTTCCCACGCGTGGCCGCGCACCATGCTCACCAGCATGGCCGAAGCGCCCGACGGTGCCATCTGGGCTGTCGATAGCCTGAGCAATTACTACCGCGTGCGCACCAGCGCTCCCATCAGCAACGCGGCTATCGCGCCGGACGCCCGGGGCAACGGCATGCGCTTCGACCGCGACGGCACCATGTGGCTGCTGACGGCCGATGGCGTGGAACGCAAGCTGCAGCCGTCCGGCCCCAGCCTGCCCGCCCAGCGCCTGACGCGGCAGAACGGCATCAGCGGCCCGCTGCCGCAAATTACCTTCCAGGACCGCGAAGGCAACCTGTGGATCGGCACCTCGACCGGGCTGGACCGCCTGCGCCGCAACCGCCTGAAAACCTTGCCGGTGGCGCAGCCGTTCGACCATCCCGGCATGCTGGCCGGGCCCGACGGCGATGTGTGGATCGGCGACTACGCGGGCGACGTGCGCAGCTTCAGCGCCAGCGGCGTGAAACAGGTGGAGCTGCGCGGCCAGATGGCGGCCAGCCACTGGGCGCCCGATGGCACCTTGTGGCTGGGCAACGACCAGGGCCTGCACCGGCGCGCACCCGACGGCAGCATGACGCGGGTGGCGCCGCCAGCGGGCGTGCTGGGACTCGATCCGCAGGCGCTGCAGCAGGAACGGGGCGGCGCCCTGTGGGCCTCGTTCTCGGGCGGCGGCCTGTTTCGCCTGGCGCACGGCAGCTGGACGCGCGATGGCGGCCTGGCGGGCCTGCCCGACGTACTGACCACGGCAATGTCCATCGATGGCGAGAACACGCTGTGGCTGGGGCACGCCAACAACCGCATCAGCCTGGTGGCAGACGGGCAGCGCAGCGGCGCCGTGCGGCAGCTGGGCACGGACGAGGGCTTGCAGCTGGGCACAATATTGCAGCTGTACCGCGACGCGGACCTGATGTGGGCCGGCGGCGAAGGCGGCGTGGCCGTCTGGCGCGCGGGCCGGTTTATCGCCCTGCGCGGCGCGCGCGGCGAAACCTTCCGCGGCGTCTCGGGCATCGTGCGCCTGCCCGGCGGCGACCTGTGGCTGCACGGCGCCGATGGCATCTACCATCTCGACGCGGCAGCCATCGCCGCCTGGCTGAAAAGCGGCGGCGCGGCGCCGGTCGACTATGAACGCTTCGATGCGCTCGACGGCTTGCAGGGCCACGCCTCCCAGCTGCGGCCCGTGCCGTCGCTGATCCGCGCGCCTGACGGCCAGTTATGGTTCGCCACCTCGGCCACCATCGCCATGCTCGACCCGGCGCACATCGCCCGCAATGCGCTGCCGCCGCCCGTGCAGATCACGGCCGTGCTGGCCGACGGCGCGCCGCACCCCATCGTGGCAGGCCAGCCGCTGCGCCTGCCCCAGGGCAGCAAGCGCCTGCAGCTCGACTTCACGGCGCTGAGCCTGTCGATGCCCGAGCGCGTGCGCCTGCGCTACCGCCTGGCCGGCGTCGACGAGCACTGGCAGGAGGCGGCCGGCCGGCGCGAAGCGTATTACACCAACCTGGCGCCGGGCGACTACCGCTTCGAGGTGATGGCCGCCAACGAAGACCAGGTCTGGAACCGCGCGGGCGCGGCGCTCGACATCCATATCCCGCCCACGTTCATGCAGACCCCATGGTTCACGGCACTGCTGGCGCTGGGCGGCGCGCTGCTGCTGTATGCGGCCTACGTGCTGCGCATCCGCCACCTGACGCGGCGCATGCACGAACGCCTGCAGGAACGCCTGGCCGAGCGCTCGCGCATCGCCCGCTCGCTGCACGACACGCTGCTGCAAAGCGTGCAGGCGCTGATCCTGTCGTTTCATGCACACACGGGCATGCTGCCGAAGGGCACGCGCGAACGCGCGCGCCTGGACGGCACCTTGAACCTGGCCGAGCAGCTGCTGGTCGAAGGGCGCGACCAGATCCTCGACTTGCGCACGGTGGCTTCGCCCGATGAACTGGGACTGGCCCTGCAGCAGTTCGGCAAGGGCTTGTCCGAGCACCGCGCGCACGCCTTCCAGGCCACCGTCAGCGGCGACTGCCGGCGCCTTCAGCCGCGCGTGCATGATGAAATCTATGCGATCGCCCGCGAAGCGCTGTTCAACGCCTCGCGCTATGCCGAGGCGGGACTGATCGAACTGGAACTGGACTATGCGCCGCAAGCGTTCACCCTGCGCGTGCGCGACAACGGACGCGGCTTCGACGAAGCGCTGGCAAGCACGGGCCAGCGGCCCGGCCACTGGGGCTTGCCGGGCATGCGCGAACGCGCGACCGCCATCGGCGCCAGCCTGCGCATCGCCAGCGAACCGGGCAAGGGCACGACGATCGAAGTCAGGCTGCCGGGCAAGCTGGCCTACTAGGACAACGGCGCATGCTGGCAAGCGGGACGCGGGACGCCAAATGGGTGTTGTAAGATGTACAAGCGCGGAGAAAGCTGATTCTTCCTGCCCGCCGGCCTGCGCCGGACCGTTCTGTTCATCTACCTTCAGAAAGAAAAAAATGAAAAAATGCATGCTCGCCTTGCTGCTCTGCGCCTCCGCCTCCGCCTTCGCCAACTCGGCCTGCGACACGCCCCGCAACGATTTCGACGGCCTGTATTGCCTCAACAAGGTGTACCAGGAAGCGGACAGGGAGTTGAACGCCAACTACAAGAAACTCGCTGCCCAGCTCGATGCCGGCGGCAAGCAAAAGCTGAAATCGGGCCAGCTGGCGTGGATAGCCAGCCGCAACCAGAATTGCTCGAAACGCGAATCGTCGGGCTTTTATGTGAACCTCGATTGCGCCACCCGCACCACCATCGAACGCGCCCAATTCCTGCAGGACCGCGTGCGCGAATGCGTGAGCGCCGGCTGCCAGAACAGCAAACTGTGAGCTGAGCCTGCGCCAGCGCAAACGGCGGCGGGCGGCAAGCGGCCATACTGAGCGCTCCGATGTCTTCTCCACAGCGCCATGAGCAAACTCATCGACATTCCCCTGAGCCAGTGGAACGCCAGCGGCAGCGCCGCGCTGCAGGCGGCGGCGCTGCAGGCACTCGAAGACGGGCAAGTCGTGCTGCTGCCCCGCCTGGGCTTTTCCCTGCAACAGGAAGAACACGCCCTGCTGAACGGCGCGGCAGGCAGCGCCAAGAACATCAGCTGGGAACCGGCGCGCGGCGTGCGCGGCCAAGGAACGGCCTACGACGGAGCCTTGCTGGCCGCGCTGATGCAGCGCTATGCGCGGCAAACGGCGCACTTGCTGGCCGGCTTGCTGCCTGGCTACGCTCCCCATCTGCAGCAAGGCAAGGGCAGCTTTCGGCCCGTGGAAATCGCCGGCCGGGCGACATCCTGGCGCAAGGACGATACGCGCCTGCATGTCGACAGCTTCCCCTCCTCGCCCACGCAGGGCCGGCGCATCCTGCGCGTGTTCACCAACATCCATCCGCGCGGCGCGCCCCGCGTGTGGAAACTGGGCGCGCCATTCGAGCAGGTGGCGCAGCGTTTTCTGCCCGTGGCAAAGCGTCCGCGGCCCGTGCTGGCGGCCCTGCTGCAATGGCTGCACGTGACCAAATCGCGGCGCACGCCCTACGACCACTACATGCTGCAACTGCACGACGCCATGAAGGCCGACCTGGATTACCAGGCACAGGTGGAACAGCACACCCATGCATTCGCGCCGGGCCAGACGTGGATCGTGTTCAGCGACGCCGTCTCGCACGCGGCCCTGCGGGGACAGCATGCGCTGGAACAAACCTGGCTGCTGCCCGTGCGCGCCATGGCCGCCCCCGGCAAGTCGCCGCTGGCCATCCTCGAGCGCCAGTTGAAACGCCGGCTGGCCTAGCCTGGCCAGGCACTACGTCACGGCCAAGCCAGGCTTGGGCAAACCGGGCTCAGGCCGGCAAGCGGGCCGCCTTGAAGCGCCGCCAGGCCTTGTGCATGCGGCCATCGGCACCCTGCGACTGCGCGTGCGCCGCCAGGTAGCCGCGGATGAAGGTCGCGTGCAGCCGCAATCCATCCTGGCCCGCCAGATCGGCCTGGGCATCCGGCAATTGCTGCAGCAGCCGGTCCGCCACTTGCACATCGTTGAGCCAGCCCAGTTCATCCTGCAAGTCAGACAAGCGTCCCACATACGGCTTCACGGCGCGCGCGGCAAACAGCGAGGCAAAGAATTCCGTCGCGTAACGCGTCTTCTTGGCCGCGATGCGCACCTGGTGGCGCTGCTGCGGCGTGGCATGCAGCAGGCGCTTGCCGCGCTTCATCAGGCGGCGCTGGTCCTGGCGCAAGGTGGAATGGGCAAACGGGGAGACGTGCGCGTCCAGGCGCCGCAGCTGGCGCATCGAGCAGCTGTCGCGCCAGGCGCGCGCCTGCAGCCAGCGCTGCAAGCCCAGCATGCACGCCGTGTAGCGCGCCGAAGTGACGGCCTGGGCTGCCTGGGCATGCTTGACCCGCGCCTGCTCGTGCGCCGCCTGCGCCAGCGCTGCCGCATCCGCTTGCGCCCCGCCATCGAGCCTGGCCAGCGTACTGCCTGCAAGCACATCCCAGTCGCGCGCCTCGCCCAGCGCGCCACCCAGCCAGTCGAGTTCGTTCTTCAAGGCGTCCGGCAGCGCCAGCAAGGACTTGAACATGCCCAGCGCCGAGCGCAGGCGGCGCAGGCCCACGCGCATCTGGTGCACGCTTTCCACATCCTCGCCCGCCGCCACGCCATCCTGGTTGCCGCCCACCTGTTCCAGGCAATTGCCGGCGATGGCCAGGAACACCTGCTCCACCGACATCGCCGCGTCCAGCGCCAGGGGCTGCGCCTTGACGGCTTGCCGCGGCGGCAACGTTTGCGATGCAGCCAGGGCCAGGCGGTAGCCCCGTTCCGCCTTGCTCAGGTGGCCCAGGTGCAGCGGCACGTCCTGCAGCAGGGCCAGCGCCACGTCGAACAGGCTGGACGCCTGCCCCTCCTTCAATTCCAGTTCGATCTCGCTGACGACCACGCTGCGCGCAGCGCCGTGCGTGCCATTCGCGCCGGGTGCGCCGCACTCGATCACACCCTGGTCCAGCACGCATTCGACCTGGTCGCCCTGCGGCGTGCGCAGCTGCCATACGGTGCGTTCGATGCGCGTGGTAAACACGGGGTGCAAGGCGGCGCGGACGGCGTCCTGGCGCAGCAGCGCGCGGATCGGCTGCTTGCGCCCGATGGCCGCGTCGAGCGCGTCGAGGTCCGCCTGCGGCCCCGCGACGTCGCCTTCCCATTCGTGACGGCTGTGCAAGCCGCCGCTGACATTGCCGCCCGCCTTCAGCGTCTGCACCCAGCGCCCTTCCACCTGGCGCACGCGCAAGCCCGCCTGGTGGCGGCACAGCTGCAAATCGGGCGTATCGACATATATATCGTGCATCTGCAGCACCTGCGGCGCCGCTTGCGCATACTGCGCCAGCAGGGGGTGTGCGCGCAGGCGCGGCGCGTCTTGCGGCTCCAGCAGCAATTTCAATTCGATTTCCATGACCGCTCCTTGCGAGACTTCTCAACGCTTATTGTAAGGCGCGTCCCGTCGCGCGCAAGGAGCACGCGCGCAGACCTTGATTTTGCGCGAAAATAAGCGATTCATTCAACCAGGAGATGCCATGACCTACCACGCCGCCGAGAACCGCTACGACACCATGCAATACCGCACGTGCGGGCGCAGCGGGCTGAAACTGCCGCTGCTGTCCCTGGGACTGTGGCACAACTTTGGCGACAGCAACAATCTGGCCTCGCAGCGCGACATGCTGCGCACGGCCTTCGACCTGGGCATCACGCATTTCGACCTGGCAAATAACTACGGCCCGCCCTATGGCAGCGCGGAAAGCAATTTCGGCAAGCTGCTGCGCGACGATTTCCTGCCCTACCGCGATGAACTGATCATTTCCACCAAGGCAGGCTGGGACATGTGGCCGGGCCCGTACGGCCAGGGCGGCGGTTCGCGCAAATACGTGCTGGCCAGCCTGGACCAGAGCTTGCAGCGCCTGGGCCTCGATTACGTCGACATCTTTTACTCGCACCGCTACGACGCCGACACGCCGCTGGAAGAAACCATGGGCGCGCTGGCGACCGCCGTGCAGCAAGGCAAGGCGCTGTATGTGGGCCTGTCCTCGTATTCGCCGCAAAAGACGGCCGAGGCGGCTGCCCTGCTGAAGGATTGGAAAGTGCCGTGCCTGATCCACCAGCCGGCCTACAACATGCTCAACCGCTGGATCGAGGAAGACGGCTTGCTCGATACCCTGCAGCAAGAAGGCATGGGCTGCATCACGTTTACAGCGCTGGCGCAGGGCTTGCTCAGCGATAAATACCTGGACGGCGTGCCGCAGGATGCCCGTGTCAACCGTCCCGGCGGCGGTTCGCTGCTGCAAAAACACCTGAGCGCGGAAAACCTGGCCCGCGTGCGCGCCCTGAACCAGATCGCCGCGCAGCGGGGCCAGACCCTGGCGCAGATGGCGCTGGCCTGGGTGCTGCGCGATGCGCGCGTCACCTCGACCCTGATCGGCGCCAGCAGCAGCGCGCAAATCCGCGAAAACGTGGCCGCATTGCAGCAGCTGACGTTCACGGCCGAGGAACTGGCCGCCATCGACGTGCAGGCGCGCGAAGGCGATATCAATCTGTGGGCTGGCCCGTCGCGGGCCGTGTAAGGCGCTCGCTACGGCGACAGCGGCGGTGGCAGCAGGGCCAGCAGTTCCTGCGCCACCTGCCGGCGCCGTTCGGGCGTGGCGAATGCGCCCACGTCCACCTGCGCGCCGCTTGCGCCGATATCATTGATGTGTATCAACTGGCCCCGCCAGCGCGGCACCACGACGCGCGTGCGCCACGGAGCAAAGTGGTGGCGCCGGCAGCGGCCGGCGCTGACCAGTTCGATGATCAGCTCGCCGTCGCGCAGGGCGATGTCTTCATAGTCGCGCGCGTGGCGCAGGTAATGCAGCAGGGCGATGGCCACCAGGCCCAGTTCTGCGAAGGAAAAGACGGGAATGTACCAGAAGCCGCGCAGCGCAAAGGCGGCGGCGATGGCCGTGGAAAACAGGCATAGCACGCCATAGGCGCGCAACAGCTGGCGCGCCGTCAAGGCACTGTGGCGCGTGAACCGCCATTGCGGCTGTTCGCGCGAACTATCGCGTGGCATGGCGCCTCCCGCAACATCGCATCAGCCCTCACGGGCACACCCCCAAGGCAGCCCCGTCCTGCCGTCCGGCGCGGCCAGCCATGCCGCCGCGCCCCGCGACGGCCGTCATGGCCGCCCGAAGGCGCACGGCCCGCTGGCAGCCTCAGCTACCCAGGTGCACGAGTGCGTGACCCAGGTGCTGCCACCAGTGATCGCGCGACTTCACCTGCTTCAGGCACGACATGTCGATTTCCGCGGGAAACACGCGATCCTGGCACGCCTTCGTTTCCAGCGCATGACGCTGGTTTTCCGCCGCCGTCAGGGCCACGGCCAGCCAGAACGCCAGCGCCAGCAACACCACCAGCACACTCCAGGCCAGGTGATTGGTGTTACCTTTTTCGCCAAAAAACTCGCGCGGCCGCGTCTCGCGGTACATCGACATCAAGTCTTTTTCTTTCTCTTCCGACATCTGCATTTGCATCCTGTGACATCCTATCCTGTGCCGGCCGGCTGGCCATGGCGGCGCGCACGCCCCCTTGTCCGCATTTTACGCTGATGGCGCAGGAGAGGCAGCAATTCGTGGCCGGCAGCCCCGATCAGGGCGCGCCGCCGGCACCTGCGGCCTGCCATCTCCATCGTCAGCAGGCGGCACGGGCACCAGGCTTTCCACATCGATATCGCCGCCATCGGGCGCCGTGTTGCGGGACTCCACGCCGGCCCGGTCACCGGTGCCCGCCGCATCGCTGTCGTTATCGAGCTTTTCCGCATCCTGGCCCGGCACGCCCTGCAAGTCGCTACCGCTGTCGGAACTGTCGCCGGGGCCGAACGCCCCCTTGCCATGGCCGCGGCAGAGCACGCGGTCGGAAGTGACGGGCAAATGATCCGGATCGAGTGAACCGCTGCTCATGGTTGACTCCCGTTAATAAAAAAACCAGTTTACTCCCGCAGCCTGGCCGGCGGCGCACGCCTGCACGGCATTTTCCCCGGGCGAAATGCGGCATCGCACAAATATTTTCAAATATTACTTCACAAATGTACTATTCATTGCTATAGTTAATTCAAGTAAGCATCTTCTCATCCAGAAACTGCTTCATCGGCGGCCCGGCGCCCATCAGCGCCAGGCCGCCGAACCGACCGGTACGTGGCGAGCCGGCCCATCCACCCAGCCATCATGCACATATTGGAGTCTTATCATGCAAGCCAAATCACTCATCGCAGCATTGTTTGCCATCACTACCGCCACGTCGGCTTTCGCCCAGAGCGCCGCGCCTGCCACCACGGGCCAGCAATTGACGCGCGAGCAAGTCACGGCCGAATACATCCGTGCCCGCAACGCCGGCGAAATCGCCACCAGCGAGGCCGACTACCCGAAAACGCCGGCCACCGCCGCCAGCAACGTGACGCGCGAACAAGTCATGGCCGAGTTCTACGCCGCCCGCAAGGCTGGCCTGATCCCGCAAACGGAAGCGGACTTTGATGTCGCGCAAACGACCAAGCACGTCGTGCAATAAGAAACCAGTCAGCCGGTTTCAGTAAGGCAGTAACACCTCAGTTGCGGCGCAGCACTCGGGCCACTCCCGACGCTCACCGCGGCGAGCTGTGATGTTCCAGCAGCACCCCCAACACCTCTTTCCCCGGAGTCCCTGCATGTCCCTGCACCGCCGTTTGCTTGCTGCCAGCCTGATCCTTGCCTTGAGCGCTTGCGCCGACATGGGCCATATCGCGCCGCAATCGGCCATGCTCGACGCCAATGCGCTGCAAGCGAGCAAGGCCATGGATGCCGCCGCCAGCGCCGCCATCCAATGGCCGCGCACGCAATGGTGGCAAGACCTGCACGACCCCCAATTGAACCGCTTGATGGAGCAGGCGCTGGCCGACAGCCCCACCCTGCGCGGGGCCCAGGCGCGCGTGCGCCAGGCCGAGGCGCTGGCCGGCGCGGCCGAGGACAAAACCCGCCCGCAGGCCGACGCAGCCGTCTCCATCAACCGCGAACTGTATTCGCAGCACGGCAGCACGCCGGCGCCCCTGGCCGGCAATTACGCGTGGCGCAACCAGGCCACCGTCACGGCCTCGTACGACCTGGACCTGTGGGGCCGCAACCGCGCCGCCCTGTCCGCCGCCCTGGGCGACGTGCAGATGGCCTCGGCCGAATCGCAGATGGCCCGCCTGGCGCTGGAAACGGCGCTGGTGCGCACCTACATCCAGCTGTCGTACGAATTCCAGCTGCAGGACGTGATCGAGGGCAGCCTGGCGCAGCGCGCCCGCATCCTCGACATCACGCGCCAGCGCAAGGCGGCCGGCATCGGCACCGATATCGACGTGGCGCAGATCGAAACCACCCTGCCCGCGGGCCGGCGCCAGCTGGAACAGTCGGCCGAGTCGCTGGCCCTGCTGCGCAACCAGCTGGCGGCCCTGTCGGGCAAGGGTCCGGCAGCGGGCGCGGCGCTCACGCGCCCCGTGCTGCGCCTGGACCAGCCGCTGGCCATTCCCGCCGCCCTGCCGGCCGACCTGATCGGCCGCCGTCCCGACATCGCCGCCCAGCGCTGGCGCGTGGAAGCGGCGGCGCAGCGCATCGATGCGGCCAAGGCCGAGTTCTACCCGAACGTCAACCTGGTGGCCTTTGCGGGCTTCCAGGCCTTCGGCTTCAGCCATTTCCTGGACGCCAACTCGGAAATCCGCGGCGCCTCGCCCGCGCTGAGCCTGCCCATCTTTGCCGGCGCCCGCCTGCGCGCCCAGCTGGGCAGCCAGACGGCCCTCTACGACGGCGCCGTGGAGCAGTACAACGCCACCGTCATCAATGCCATGTCCGAGGTGGCCAACGCCGTCACCAAGGCCCAGTCGCTGGAAAAGCAGCACCAGCTGACCGTGCAGGCGCTGGCCACGGCGCAGCGCGCGCGCGACCTGGCGGAAAAAGCCTACAAGGCGGGCATGAGCGACGCCATCAACATGCTCAACACGCAAGTGGCGCTGCTGGCGGAACAGCAACAGCAGGCGCAGAATGGGGCACGCGAACTCGATCTGTACGTTTCCTTGATGAATGCATTGGGAGGCGGCATCTAGGCTCGCGTTGCCCTAGCTCAACAAGATACAATCGGAACTTTATTGACACATGAAGGAATATGACATGACCGCTTTTGACGCCACCTCCAAGCGGCTGCAAAACATCCGCACGCGCATGCCAGGCTTCCCCATGGAACTGATGCGCCTGTTGCGCATGACGTACCACATTCAAAAAGGCATGAAGGACCTGACCAATGCCGCGCTGAAAAAGCACGACCTGGTCGATGCCAGCTACATGGTGCTGGCCGTGCTGTACGGCACGGACGACGAAACCTCGAACGCCTGCACCCTGGGCATGGCCTGCCACGAAAAGCCCGCCAACCTGACGCGCGTGTGCAACGACCTGGAAACGCGGGGCCTGATCCACCGCGGCACGCGCCCCGGCGACCGCCGCTCCGTGATGATTTCGCTGACCGACAAGGGCCGCGCGCTGATCGAAACGGCGCTGCCCGACGTGTACCAGGAAACCTCGGCCCTGTACGAAGGCTTTACGGAAGAAGAGCTGCAAGTGCTGGACAAGCTGTACGTGCGCCAGCTGCGCAACCTGAACAATCTCAACAACCAGAACTGATAGCCTATCGATGACGCCAGCCACAGCACCAAAATCACTACACGGCCCCCTGACCCGGGCGGCCCGCTGGCTGGCGCTGGCGCTGCAGGACTGGCGCACGACGGAAGGCGAACGCTGGATCTACGTCGGCAAGACCCTCATCGCCTCGTTCTGCGCCCTGTGGCTGGCCTACCGCCTGGGACTCGATTCGCCCAGCACGGCGATGACCACCACCATCATCCTGGCCCTGCCCAGCAGCGGCATGGTGCTGGAAAAAAGCTTTTACCGCCTGTGCGGCACCCTGCTGGGATGCACGGCCGCGCTGACCCTGATCGGCCTGTTCCCGCAGCAGCCCGTGCTGCTGTTCGCCGGCCTGGCCCTGTGGGTGGGCCTGTGCACGAGCGGCTCGGCCCTGCACCGCAACGCCCAGTCCTATGTGTACGTGCTGGCCGGCTATACGGCCTGCATGATCGTGCTGCCCGCCATCGAGCAGCCGACGCAGGTGTTTTCGCTGGCCGTCACGCGCGTGGCCGAAGTGGGCCTGGGCATCATCTGCTCGGCGGCCGTCTCCAGCGTGCTGCTGCCGCGCCACCAGGGCACACAGGTGATGCGCACGGTGCAAGCCCGCTACGGCAAGTTCCTCGCCTTCTGCCAGGACGTGCTGCAGCAAAAGCTCACGCCGGCGCAGGTGGAACTGACGCACCTGCAGTTCGCCGCCGACGTGGCGGCGCTGGAGCTGGGCCGCTCGGCCGCCCTGTTTGAAGTCACCAGCAAGGTGGGCCACGTGCGCGCGCAGAACCGCAAGCTGCACGCCTTCAATGCCACCTTCATGACGGCACTGACCACCTTCTATACCTTCCACCGCCTGTTCGACCGCTTGCAGCGCGATGGCGAGACGCAGGTCATGCAGGCGTGCGCGCCCCTGTACGCCATCGTTGCCGAAGCGCTGCAGACGACGCCGTCGCAGGACTCGCTCGACACCATGCAGCAGCATCTGCAAACGGCGCTGGCGCAGGCCCGCGCGGAGATCGGCGGCGCCGCCATCGCGCATGCGCAGCGCATCGATTTCGATACCGTGTGCGAGCTGCTGGAACGCTTCGCGCGCGACATGAGCCGCTTTCACGAAGTGTATTTCAGCCTCGCCCACGACACCCCGCTGGACATCAGCACGCCGCAGGCCTACGCGCCGAAGACGCCGCCCGCGCTGGTGCTGGCCAGCGGCGCGCGCGCCGGCATCAGCCTGGCCCTGCTGGCCCTGGGCGCGTACTTCCTGGCCTGGCCCTACGCCGGCACGGCCATGCTGATGGCGGCCGTGTTCTGCGCGCTGGCCTCGTCCTCGCCCCGTCCCATCATGATGGTCCGCCAGGTGCTGACGGGCTTCCTCGTCGCCATGCCCCTGTCGCTGGTCTGCGTGTATTTCGTGCTGGTGCACGGCGACGGCTTTCCCATGCTGGTGCTCAGTTTTGCGCCCTTCCTGGCCGTCGGCCTGTACCTGATGACCAATCCCGCCAAGCTGGGCGTGGGCCTGGGCGTGTCGACCTTCATCACGCAGATGGCGCCGACCAACCTGATGCATGTCGACGGCGCGGCTTTTCTCAACACGGGCATGGCGCTGATCGTCGGCCTGATGCTGGCCGCCCTCGTATTTGCCGTGCTGCTGCCCGAGCACACGATGGGCCACAGGGACCATGTGGGCCCGGCCCTGTGGCGCGAAGCGCTGCACGCATGCACGGCGCCCGTGCGCAGGGTCAAGCACCGCTTCGACAACCGCGTGCGCGACCTGCTCAGCCAGCTCAACGCGGCGGCCGGACCGGCGCCGGGCGAAGCCACGCGCGCCGTCGTGCGCCAGGCCCTCACCCTGCTGGAGATCGGCCATTCCGTGATCGGGCTGCGCGAACTGGTCGCCAGCGCCCGCCCCAGCGCTGCGCGCGGTTGTGGCAGGTCAAGTTCCGCGGCGCCTGCGCCGAGTTTGTCTTTCATGCTCTGGGGCCTGAGGCGGGTGG
>NZ_WFLL01000053.1:0-34040 GCF_009208755.1 Janthinobacterium sp. FT14W
GCCCGCACGCCCAGGCGCAGGCACGCCACCGTGCCCACCACCAGCGCGCGCGCCAGCAGGGTGCCGGCGGCGATCATGGCCACCACCGCCACGCCCTGCCCCGCCCACAGCAGCAGCGCCGCGCCGGCCAGCGCGATCAGCGGCAGCTGCAGCAGGCTTTCCAGGTGCTTGCCGCCCGTATTCCATAAAATCGGCGTCGACATGCCCCACGTGATGTACGCGGGCATGGCCAGCGCCAGGATGCTCAGCACGATGCCCGACTCTTGCCATACCTTGCCATACAACACGCCGATCAGGTCGGGCGCCGTCATCGCCAGCAGCACGAACAGCGGCAGGATGACGATCCAGATGGTCGCCAGCACCGACAGGTAGGTGTCGCGCAGGCGCGGCAGATCGTCCTGCAGCTTGGCGCCCGTGGCCAGGAAGGCCGGCTGCAAGGCGCTCAGGAACAGCGAATTGGGCGTGTTGGCCAGGTTGTAGCCGACCGCATACACGCCCACCGCGTGGGCATTCAGGAAGCGCCCCAGGAACACGCGGTCCATATTGTTCAGGCACCAGTTGCACAGATTCGTTGCAAACACCGTCACGCCCACATTCGTCGAGCGCCGCGCGCCCTCGTACCACAGCAGCGGCTTGAGCGAAAAGCGCGTGCGCGCATACGTCAGCACCAGCGCCGTCGCCGATTGCCCCAGCCAGGCGGCCACCAGGGTCCACACGCCGGCCCCCGCATACGCGAGCGGCAAGCCCACCAGCAGGTAGCCGACGATGTAGCTGCTCACCTGGATGATGTTGAGCCAGCGGAAATCGAGGGCGCGCCGCAGCAGGCTGCTGCCCGGCGCCGTCAGCGCGTTCAGCAGGCAGGTCAGGCTCATCCAGGCGATCACGGGCGCAATGCGCGCTTCCTTGAAGTAGGCGGCAATCCACGGCGCCATGAAAAACAGCAAGGTCATGGCCGCCAGGCCCGTCAGCGCCTGCCAGGTGACGGTGAAGCGCACGTCCTCGTCGCTGAGCGTGCGGTTTTGCACCAGCCCCCAGGAAAAACCGAAATCGGCCAGAAAGTTGCTAAATGTCAGCACAATCAGTCCCATGGCGAACAAGCCGTAGTTTTCCGGCCCCAGCAGGCGCGCCAGCACCACTTGCGTGACCAGCTGCAGCCCGAACATGAGGACCGTGCCCATCGCCGCCCATTTGACGGCGCTGACGCTTTTCTTGTTGATGTCGCTGCTCATGATTCTCGCTATCTGCCACCTTGCGCCACGCCCGCCGGCGCCATCCCGACTGTCAAGCCATGCCTCAACCGGGCGGCACGCCGATCAGGCGCCCCCGGTCCGCTGCAGGCATGCTGGCCAGCAAGCCGTTGACGAAACTGGCTTGCAGCCGGTACGCGCGCGGCAAGTCCGTATCGATGCTCGACACGCGGAACAGCATGGCGTCGGCGACGGTACCCGTCAGGCCGTAGCGCAACTGCTCCAGGCGCTGCTGCATGCCCACCTTGCTGATCCTGTCGCCGACGGTGATCCAGTACGTGATGGGTTCGCTGCGGTTGCCGTTCACGGCCAGCAAGCGCTTCACGGGCAGGCTGCCGTAGGCCGAAGCCAGCTCGCCATACTCGTCGCGTTCGACCTGGAATCCCTGCGCCGCGTAGCACACTTCCGGCTTGTGCACGCCCATGTTGTCGCTCTGGTCGCCGCCGTACGCGATCGACAGCATCACCCGTTCGCCCTGCGTATTGATGTAGGTGCGCGACAGGGTCTGGTTGTAGATCTTGTTCAGGCGCGCCTGGGTCTCCGGGTCCACCTGCAGCGGCACGATCGAGCTGTCGACGCGCCACTCGCCGAACGCCTGCGGCACGGCCGTTTCCAGCGAAAAACTGGGACGCTGGTCGGCCAGCTTCACGCCCGGCGCCACGGCATGGCTGAGGATGGCCGCGCCCAGCAGCAAGGCGCCCAGCAGTACATTCATGCGCAATGCCCCGTTCATGTCGACGCTCCCATGGCTGGCGCGCGGCGCGCCTGGCGCCTGCGCACGATCCACTGCAGCAGGCTATCGATGCTGAGGATCAGCAGCAGCGCGGAAATGAACAGCACCATGCCGGCAAAGCCATGCAGGAAGCCCTGCCCCGCCGCATCGCCGAAGTAATACGTGATCAGGGTCAGCACCACCACGCGGATGACGTTGGCCGTGAAGGAAATCGGCACGATCAGCAGGGCCAGCACGATGTTGCGGAACGGCGAAGTATGGCGCACCAGGTTCAGGTAGAACAGGCCCAGCGCTTCCAGCGTCAGCAGGGTCTGCAGGCCGGCGCAGGCGTCGGCCACCAGCAGCTGGTACTGGCCGATCTGCAGGATCACGCCATTGCGCGCGATCGGATAGCCGGCCAGGAAAAGAATGTGTTCGGTCACGTAGGACACGGCCATCTTCATCGGCATGGTCAGGGTCGTCACCAGCGGCAGCGGCAGCGGCACCATGAACAGCATGAAGAAGAAGGGGAACCACAGGATGCGCGCGGCAACCCAGCCGCGCTTGAGCAGCAGCAGGGCCAGGCCGGCAGCGATCAGGGCGAGGATTTCCAGCGACAGGATCTGTTGCGAACGGCCCAGCACATACAGCAGCAGCGCCACGGCCAGCAGCGGCCAGCCGGCCCGGGCCGAACGGGCGCCGGCGCTCTGCGCCAGCATCTCGGGCCATTTGCGGTAGATCAGCCACAGCGACAGGGCCAGGATGATGGGCCCGTGCGCCTGCTCTTCGGTGGACCAGATGCCGCGAAACAGCCCGACCAGGCTGGGCACCAGCATGGCCAGGAAGCCCAGTGCCAGCGGCAGCCAGTCCGGCAAGGCGGACCGGCCGGCCCGCTCCGGCGGGATGGCATGGCCAGGCGCAGCCATCAAAAGTCGACCATCACGGAACCGACCACCTGGGCACCGCTGTGCGTCATCTGCTCGCTCATGGCCGCCACGTCCGCCATCGGCGTCTTGTTCTTGCGCGCCACCAGCAGCACGCCGCCCGCGCGCGCCGCCACGGCGAGCGCATCGGAACCTGTCGCATACGCCGGCACGTCGTACAGCACCACGTCGTAGCGGCTTTCCAGCTGCTTGTTGAGCGTGACGAAGGAGCTACGGCTGAGCAATTCCTGCGGATTCGGCGGCAAGGTGCCGGCGGCCAGCACGGACAGCGCGACAAACGAGTCCACCTTGGCGATGATATCGAGTTCAGCGCGGCCGGCCAGCACGTCGGACAGGCCCTGGCGCGTTTTCAGGTCGAAGATTTCCTGCTGGCGCGGCGCGCGCAGATTGGCGTCGACCAGCAGGGTATGCTCGCCCAGCTGGGAAAACACCACGGCCAGGTTGGCCGCGAACAGGCTGGCGCCGTCGCCCGGCTCCATGCCCAGCACGACCAGCGACTTGCTGCCGCGGGCGAACCAGCGCAGCATCAGCTGGCTGCGCACGGCGCGCAGGGTTTCCACCTGGTGGCTGAACGGCTGGTAGGCGGCCACCAGTTCCTGCGGATACTTGCCGGCGCCCGGCTGCAGGTACGGGTAGTCAAACTGGCGCGCCAGCACCTGTTCGATGTCGGCTTCCGTGATCAAACCCAGGCGCAGGGCCGCTTCGCCGAAGCGGATGCCCAGTTCCTTTTGCATGCGCAGCACGCGTTCGGCGTTTTCCGGCGTGATCTTGCCCGATTCGAGCAACAGGCCGCCAATGCTGGAATCGGCGCCGCGCACCAGCGGTGCAGTGCTATTGAGGAGGTGTGGACTTGAAGTCATGATAGGTTCCATCTCAGTTCAGGCGCAAACGGCGCGGCAGCATGCCGCGCATGCGACGCTGTTTGGGTTTCCAGTCGACCACGCCGAACACGGGAATCTGCAGCACTTCGCTCAGGTCCTGGTCGGAACGGATACGGCGGTCCAGCAATTCGGCCAGCAGCGCGATGCCGCAGCCCAGCATGAGGCCGAGGAAGATCGACAGCAGCACGTTGCGGGGAATCTTCGGGCTGTCCGGCTCGATCGGCGCGGTGGCCGGGTTCAGCATGGCGATGTCGGACTGCTCCGCCTGGCCTTCGATGCGCGTCTGCGACAAACGCTGCGACGTCACGTCGAAGGCGCGCTGGGCGCTTTCCACATCCTTGCTCAGCACGCCCATTTCATCGCGCGTGCGGTTCAGTTCCAGCACCTTGGCTTTTTGCGCCGCCAGGGCGGCGCGGATGGCGCCTTCGCGCTGCTGCAGGATCTGCGCATTGTTGCCCACGCTTTGCGAGGTGGCGCGCGTCTGCTCGGCCAGGTCGCGGCGCAGCTTGTCCACTTCCGCCTTGGCGCTCTGGTATTGCGGGTGATTGCGGTCCAGGCGCTGCCCCAGTTCGGCCAATTTACCTTCGGCATTGCCCAGGCCCAGCTTCAGGCTCTGGATCAGGGGATTCGACGCCACGTCCGGCGATTCGGACAGGTTGCCGCCCTGCGCCATGCGCTGGCGCGAATTGGCTTCCATGGCCTGGCCCTGCGCCAGCACCAGCTGCGCCGACAGGTCGTTCAGGCGGTTCGATTCCACGTCGAGACGGTTGTCGACGCTGACGATGCCATTGTCCTGCTGGTATTTCGAGAGGCGGCTTTGCGCGCGCTCGACGTTATCGCGCAGCAATTTTGTCTGGTCATCGAAGTAGGTGGTCGCCTTGCGCATCGGGTCGACCTTCAGCTGGATGCTGACCTTTTGATACTGTTCCGCAAAGGCATTCGACACGGCAGCCACGAATTGCGGGTCGGCGCCCTTGAAGCTGACGTCGACCACGCTGCTTTCGCGCGACGGCATCACTTCGAGTTTCTTCAGCAGCAGATCGGCCAGCCAGTCGCGCACCGTGCCCTTGCCCTGTGCCGCTTCATTGAACTGGGCGATCACGGCGGGGCTGCGTGCCAGCTCCAGCTGGTCGACGACGCGCAAGGCCACGTTCTTGCTGCCGATAATGTCGACCTGGGTCGCCATGTAGCCGGGCAACAACTGTCCTGGCATGGTCATGCCGGTCAGGGGATCGACCCCCTTGTAGTTCAGCAGCAAGGTGCTGGTGGCCTTGTAGGTCTTCGGCAGCACCAGGCTGACGCCCAGCGCCAGCGCCACGGTGATCATCAAGGTCAGCAGCACAATCTTCTTGCGTGCCCGAAGGATCAGCAATAGTTGGGTGAGGTTCATGTGTAAACTTTCAATACTAAAAGATAGGGAGCCAGTTGCTCTTAGAACAGGCTTTCCTGGACATACACGACATCGTCGACGCGCAACAAGTCGTCATGCTTGACCGACAGCACTTCCATCTGGCCTTCCGCATTGCGGCGCTTGACGCGCACGCCGCGCTCGGTGCCGCGCGCCGTCAGGCCGCCGCCCACGGACAGCGCTTGCAGCACGGTCATGTTGCGTTCCAGGCGGAAAGCGCCCGGGCGCTGCACTTCGCCGTAGATGTAGAAGCGCGGCGCGCGTTCGACGTAGATGATGTCGTTGCCGCCCACTTCCGTGTCGCCCTTCAGGTCGCCGTTGCGCACGATGTCGAGGATATCGGCCACGTCGCGCGTGCTGTTGCCGCCGCGCTTGCGGATCACGGTGATCTGGTCGGCGCCGTCAGGACTCACGCCGCCGGCCATGGCCAGCATGTCCATCACGCTGCGCTTGCCTTCCACCGGGTAGCGGCCCGGGCGGTTCACCTGGCCCAGCACGGAAGCCTGCTGGCTTTGCAGGCTGGTGACGATGATGTTCACTTGCGCCTTGCGCAGGAAGCCGCCGCTCTCGAGCAGGCCGCCCAGTTTCTTTTCCGCTGCCGACGTGGACAGGCCGCCGACGGCCACCGCGCCCACCAGCGGGAAGGTGATCTCGCCCGCCTCGCTCACGCGCGTCTCCAGGCCCAGGTCCGGGTTGCCGTACACGGAAATTTTCAGCACATCACCAGCCCCAAGGGGGACATCGGCTGCACCGGCCATGCCTGCGGCGAGGGCCAGGAAGGCCGCCATCATCCAGTTTGCGAGTCGTTTCATGATTACAGATTCCCGTTGGTAGATTGCTGATGTTGAACTACTTGTCGATACGTCACTTATTTCAATCCCGCTACGCCGCGCACATTCGCTTCATGGTCGCTATTCGCCGGCGCCGCAGCCGCGGGGGCGGCGGCCGATGCGCTGGCCGGGGCTGCCGCCGAGGCCGTAGCCGATGCATCCTTGTTGAAATACTCGATCTTGGCGCTGGCGCGCAGGCGTTTCAGCTCCGCTTCGGCTGCATCCTTGTTCTTCTTGTTGGCCAGGAACTGTTCGATCTGCGGCGCGGCCGCGTCCGGGCCCACGGGGCTGTCCTTGATATCGGCCAGGGCGATGAGCAGGCTGCGCTCGCCTTCGCGCACGATGAACAGCTGGCCCTTGGGCATCGACTGCAGCTTGCTGCTCAGTTCGGGCGCCAGGTCGGCGCTGGTGCGCGACACCTGGCTGCGGCCATACGCGATCTTGTGCTCATCGAGCCATTGCGCCACGTCTTCCAGCGACTTGGCGCGGTCCATGACGGCCTTGAGCTCGTCGTTCAGCGCCGCCGTCGGAATGACGAGCTCGCGCAAATCGAATTGCTTGCGCTGGCTGAAGAACAGGGGATTTTTCGCGTAGTACTCGTCCACTTCCGCCTTGCTGGGACGGGTGGCCGCGCCGATGCGCTTTTGCATGTATGCCTGGGCAACGATCAGCGCCTTGGCGCGTTCGATGGCCTGCATGACTTTCGGATCGCGGTCGACCTTTTCCTTGGCCGCTTCATTCTGCAGCAACTGGCGGTCGATCAGCGACTCGAGCAACTGCTTGCTGGCCGCGGCCTGCTGCGGCGCCTGCACGCCCGCGCGCTGCAACTCTTCATTCAGCTGCAGGATGGTGATTTCTTCGCCATTCACGCTGGCCAGCGCCTGGCCAGCCTTTTTTTCCTTGTTGCCGCAAGCGGACAGGCCGGCAGCGGCCAGCAGGACCAGGGCGGCGCACAGCAGGCGCGGCGCGGGACGGGAGTGAATAAAGTGATTCAAGCGTGCTCCTTCGGATGACGGGTATGACGGGTGGAAAATCCGGCGAGTGTAACGGCCCAGGGCCGCCAGCAGCGCACGAAATGATTTCCCCGAAAATAGTTATGCGTCAAATAATTAACAATATTGTAAACATAATACACATAATGCACGACGACAAGGAAAATATTTGCTTAAAAATCTACTTATGAGATATAAAAACAACTATTTCCGCAGTCTGCTTGATTGCAAAAAATTATGTATTGCGTGGCGCGGACTGACTTTAAAAATGATAGTTGGCGCGTGGCGGCCCCGACGACTGCCCGTCAGGGTGACGCAACGACCGGCAGGGGCAAGGCCGGATACTGCACACATCGTCGGACCCTTTCCAAGAGGAAAGTAATGTGCCGCAACACGCTAACGTCATCGCCTGCATGTCGCGGCCTGGCCCTTGGCCGGCACGACTCGTGGCAGGATGCGCGCGGAGTAGTCGCGTGATGCGCTGGTGCTGTCTAAGATGCTCCATTTTAACGCGTATTGACTCCGTGCAAAGTATATTCAAACGCTATTTTTTCCTGCCAGCACCAGACTGGCGCTCAATGCGCGTTCTCGCGCGCCAGCACCACTTTCACCGTGCGCGCAATAATCCACAGATCCAGCCATAGCGACCAGTTGCGCAGGTAATCGAGGTCGAAATGGATGCGCGCCTCCATCTTGTCCAGCGTTTCCGTTTCGCCCCGCAAGCCGTTGACCTGGGCCCAGCCCGTGATGCCGGGCTTGACCTTGTGGCGCAGCATGTAGCCCTTGATCAGCTTGCGGTACTGCTCGTTGTGCACCACCGCATGGGGGCGCGGCCCCACGATGCTCATGCGGCCCTGCAGGACGTTGAGAAACTGCGGCAGCTCGTCGAGCGAGCTGCGGCGCAGGAAGGCGCCCACCCGCGTCACGCGCTGGTCGTTCTTGGTGGCCTGCACCACCTTGTCGCCGTCTTCGCCCACCGTCATGGAACGGAATTTGTAGACGACGATCTCTTCGCCATACAGGCCGTAGCGGCGCTGGCGGAAAATCACGGGGCCTTTCGAGGTGGTCTTGACGGCGATGGCGATCACCAGCATCACCGGCAGCAGCAGCACCTGGATCACCAGCCCCAGCACGATGTCGCTGCCCCGCTTGACCATGCTGTTAAAGCCCGTGAACGGCGATTCGCGGATGGCGATGACGGGCATGCCGCCCACGTTGTCGAAACGCGCCTGCATCAGGTCGAAGATATAAATATCGGGCAAGAAATACACGGATGCCGTCGTATCCTCGAGCTCGTCGAGCATCTTGCGGATGCGCGGCTGGGCCGAAATCGGCTGGCTGATGAAGATCATCTTGATATTGTGTTCGCGCACATAGGTGGCGATATCGTCCATGCGCCCCAGCATCGGTTCGCGCATCTTTTCCGGCCAGCGGTCGTCCGTGCGGTCGTCGAAAAAGCCATGCACGTGCATGAACAGATTGGCATTGCGCTCGATGGTGGCGGCAAACTTCAGGCTGGCGTCGTTGGCGCCGATGATGACCACCGAACGCACCTCGCTTTCGCCGTCCGGATGCAGGCTGAACCTGCGTCCGGCCAGGTGCCCGGCCAGCAGCACGAAGGGCGTGAGGACGAACCAGGCGAGCACCACCTCGGTATCGAAATGATAGGCCAGGCCCGTGGCCGAGCCCAGGAAGGTGAGGATCAGCGCGACGATCGTCCAGCCCACGAGGATATCGCGCGCATAGGCCAGCATGCGGCCGCTGCGCCAGGTACGGTAGGGATCGATGTGCTGGAAGACCGTCGACGAAATGAAGACGGCCAGTATCATCAGCACCAGCGTATAGCCGGTAAATGGCGAACCCGACAAAACCGTCATCAGGTACAGCAAGCCCATGATGATGATCGGGTCGAGGATGCGCTGGAAAAACGAAATCAGGGGTATATCATTGACCGTCATGTTGATCTTTTAAAACTGTACGCTGCCATTGAAGGAAATGCCCTTGGCCCGGTAGCTGCCGCTATCGATGATGGCGACGCCTTCGCGCCGCTCCTGGAACACGCGCACCCCAAGCTGGATCTTCTGGTAGGGCGCATACGTGACGCCCAGCGAGACCGTGCGCGTGGTATCGCGCCCGTCGCCCGGCAGCACCAGGCCGCTGACGGCGGAGAAATCGCGCCGCTCCTGGCGCAGCAGCGCATCGACGCGCACCTTCGCCGTGGCCGTCCAGGCGGCCGACACGCTGGCGCCCGTGTTCAGGCTGCTCGTCACCAGCGAGTTGTCGACGGAGCCGAATTCGCGCCAGACCATGCCCGTGAAATTGACCTTGCCCAGCGGCTGCCAGTACATGCTCAGGCGTCCGTTCGTGCCGCTGACATCGCGCCCCGACAGCAGGTTGTTGCGGTGGCGCACCCAGCCGCCGAGAAACTCCAGCTGCGTGATACCGCTCAGCGCCCAATAGATGTTCGCCTTGATCTCGTCCTGGCGGTAGCCGCTGCCGTACACGCTCGATTCAAGCGCGTTGCGGTTCGGATACTTGCCGTTCAGGTGGCGCAGCTGCACGCCGATGCGGCTGTTGCTGGGCGCCAGGTAGTCCACGCCCAGCTCGGTGGCGTCTTCCGTCCAGTTGGAAAAAGCCTGCGACGGCAAATCGTAGGAATAGCGGTCGCGCGACAGGCCGCCGCGCACGCGCCAGCTGGGGTGGAAGCGCCAGGCGCCGTTCAGGTACTCGCGGCGCTGCGTGCGCAAATTGCGCACATTCGTCTGGAAGTCGCTGAACGGCGTGAGGGTCTGCGCATAGCTGGCGCCCGCGTGGCCTTCGAGGTGGTTGGCGATGTGCCACTCCAGGTCGGCCAGGAAATCCTTGCCGTCGTAATCGAACTGGCTGAAGCGGTCGAAGCTTACCTTCGACCATTTGGCCTGCCCCGTCAGTATCTGGCGGCCGATGGGGCGGTTGAACAGGAAACCTGCCTGCAGCATCCTCGACGTATCCGAACGGGGACCGGAAAAGCCCGGCACGTCGTCCGGCAAGCGCATCAGGTTGTCATCGTACGAGTAGGTCGTGGCGACGAAAGGCTTGATGGTGTCGCTGATATCGGCCAGCGCGGCGCCGCTGGCCAGGGTGCCGGCCAGGGCCAGGAGCAGGGCTGGCAGGCGTGGCCTGGCCGTCAGGGCGGCGGCAACGGCATTTTTACGCAAGGAATTCAACATGGATTTTGTCTTTGAAAGATCACACAGTTGATAGGCAATACTACCAGTAAATCCAGTGCCCACCAGAAATAATCCAGAGCCCCAGCACGCCGTTCGTCACGCCGTGCGCGAGGATAGGCGACCACAGGGACCGGCTACGCATGTACAACAAACTATATGCCGCACCGGCCACCATGCCGGCCAGCCATAAATTATGTTCAAAGCCAAACAGCAGCACGCTGATGGCGAAGGCCTTGGCACTGGCCAGGCGCGGATCGGCCCGCAAAAAATCCGGCTTGTCGATCCAGCGCAGCAGGAAGGAGCGCCAGAACAGCTCCTCCATCACGGGCACCACCAGCGCCGCGCCGGCGATGCGCAGCACCACCAGGCTCCACTCGATGCGGCCATCGGTGCGGGGATCGAAGCCGTCGGCATTGCCGATCATCATCCAGTTGGCGTCGAGATTGATCCACAGCAAAAAAACAACAACACCGCTCGCCAGCGCCCCGAGAATGGCACGCGCGCCCAATGGCGTCCACACCAATTCCGTGTAACTGCGGCGCCAGTACAACAGCATGCCCAGCACGACGCCGATCTTGACCGGGTACAGCCAGCGCAAGTCCTGCGCGGCCACGCCCAGGCGGCCCAGCATGTCGGCAATGAAAATGAAGGAGAGATAGGCCAGGAATGGCGCTACCCGGGGCAAGGCGGCGCGGTCAAACATGCTGCCGCGCATCGGAGGTGGAACCACGCGCCGGACGCGGTGGTCCGGGGCGCGTGCTTTTCATGACAAACATGCATCCTCCGATGTAATAAATATAATTATATAATTATATCAAGCAGGACCGTTGCCGTGGCAAATAATCCTGACTTAATTACAACAGGGTATGCAAAAAACATCAACCGTTGGCGCGCGCCTCGATCTGCTCCCACTTTTCCAGCGCTTCCAGCAGTTCGCCCTCGATCTCGGCCACGCGCGCGTTCAGGCGCTTGCCTTCGGCCGGCGTCTTCTTGTAGAAATCCGGATGCGACAGTTCGGCGGCCAGCACCGATTGCTCGTCTTCCAGCTTGGCGATCAGCTTGGGCAGCTCTTCCAGCTCGCGCTGTTCCTTGTAGCTGAGCTTTTTCTGCTTGGCGGCCGGTGCGGCGGCCTCGACCTTCACGGCCGGCTTGCTGGCGGGCGCCGTGGCGATCGGCAGGGTGCGCACGCGCTCCCAGTCCGTGTAGCCGCCGACGAATTCGCGCCACTTGCCTGCGCCTTCGGCGACGATCACCTGCGTGACGACGTTGTCGAGGAAGGTGCGGTCATGGCTGACGAGGAAGACGGTGCCAGTGTATTCTTCCAGCAACTCTTCCAGCAATTCCAGGGTATCGATATCCAGGTCGTTGGTGGGCTCGTCGAGCACCAGCACGTTGGCCGGCTTGGCGAACAAACGCGCCAGCAGCAGGCGGTTGCGCTCGCCACCGGACAGGGACTTGACGGGCGAACGGGCGCGTTCCGGCGCGAACAGGAAGTCGTTCAGGTAAGTCATCACGTGACGGCGCTGGCCGTTGATCTCGACCCAGTCGCTGCCCGGCGCGATGGTTTCCATCAGGTTCGCCTCTTCGTTCAGTTGCGTGCGCATCTGGTCGAAATACGCCACCTGCAGCTTGGTACCCAGGCGGATGGTGCCCGTGTCCGACTGCTCTTCGCCGAGGATCATCTTCAGCAGGGTGGTCTTGCCGGCGCCGTTGGCGCCGATCAGGCCGACCTTGTCGCCGCGCAGGATGGTGGCGCTGAAATCCTTGACGATGACCTTGTCGCCATAAATCTTGGAAACGTTTTCCAGGTCCGCCACGATCTTGCCCGAGCGCTCGCCGGCCGACACGTCGAGCTTGACCTGTCCCTGCTGTTCGCGGCGCGCATTGCGCACCAGGCGCAGCGCTTCCAGGCGGCGCACGCGGCCTTCGTCGCGCACGCGGCGCGCCTTGACGCCCTTGCGTATCCATACTTCTTCCTGCGCCAGGAACTTGTCGAACTTGGCGTTTTCCACTTCCTCGATTTCCAGCTGCTCGGCCTTGCGCACTTGATACGCCGTGAAGTTGCCCGGATACGACAGCAGACGGCCGCGGTCGAGCTCGATGATGCGCGTGGCGACGTTGTCGAGGAAGGAGCGGTCATGGGTAATGAACAGCACGCTGCCCTTGAAGTCGCGCAACAACCCTTCCAGCCACAGGATGGAGCTGAAGTCCAGATGGTTGGAGGGCTCATCGAGCAGCAGCACGTCGGGCGCCGACACCAGCGCGCGCGCCAGCGCCACGCGCTTCTGCATCCCGCCGGACAGGGTTTTCATGGCCATGTCGCCCGTCAGGTTCAAACGGTCGAGCACGGTTTCCACCTTGTTCGGCAAGCTCCACGCATCGGCCGCATCGAGTTTGACCTGGATGTCGTGCATGCGTTCCATCAGTTCCTCGTCATTGCCCTGGCCAAACTGGCCCGTCAATGCATCGTATTCCTTCAGCCACGCCTGCGACTCGCCCATGCCGGACGCGACCGCGTCGAACACGGACATTTCCGGATCGAATTGCGGCTCTTGCTCCACATAGGCGATCTTGATGCCTTGCTGCATCACCAACAAGCCGTCATCGAGCTTGAACTTGCCCGAAATAACCTTCAACAGCGACGATTTCCCCGTGCCGTTGCGGCCGATCAAGCCGACGCGCTCCGAGGTTTCCAGTGAAAATTCCGCGTGATCGAGCAGCGCGACGTGACCGAACGCAAGTTGCGCCGATGAAAGAGAAATGACAGCCATAATGAGTAAGAGTGCTCGGGCGCCGTCTCGCGCACACCGTGTGGTGTGCAAAACAGCCGCCGATTGGATGAATGAAGCACGCATTGTACCGATAACTCGGACTTCAATCGCCATCGACCACCAAATTGCGCCCGCATGGACCCGGGCCGCCGACGCGCGCTGCGTGGAATGTGGTGTCGCCAGCAGGAATCGAACCTGCATTTAAGTCTTAGGAGGACCTTGTACTATCCATTGTACGATGGCGACACGCGAAGCGGCATTATACAGCCTGGCGCGGCGCATTAGTAGTCCGGCAAGTCGAATCTCGCCACTGGGCTCAGTTTCCCGCAATGCCAGGAGGGGGCGGCCCGTCCGCCGCCAGCAGGGGCAGGACCTGTTGCGCCGCCAGCGCGTGCGCCACCTTGTTCCAGTGCCCGTCCATGGGCAGGAAATCCATGCGTTCGCGCCGCAAGGCCCAGTGCTGCGCGAATACGGGCTGCATGTCGGCCACCGCGTAGCCATGCCGCCTGGCGCGCTCGAGGAAGAAGGCGCGGTTGTCGCCGTGCCACTGGGGCTTGGCGTGGCCCGGTTCGTACAGCAGGTTGCGCTCGCCGTCGACGAGGAAGATGATGCGCGTCGCCGCGCCGCCCGCCTGGCGCAGCTGCGCCAGATAGAACTCCAGCGCCGCTTCACGCGCGCCGGCCGGGGCAGCCGCGGCGGCGCCGGCCGGCTTGCCGCCCTGAAACTTGGACAGCAGCCAGTCCGACAGCTTCAGGTTGTAATACACATAGCGCGCCAGCGCCGAATGGGCCACCAGGCGCTTGACCTTCGATTCGGCATAGGGATTGTGCGCGACGGAAACGGCCTGTCCGTCCACGACAAAATTGCTGTGTCCGCGCTGGGCCGGCGCCAGCAGCCCATTCAGATTGCCCGCATCGACAAACAGCAGGACCGTGCGCGGATGCAATCGCGGCTGGTAATAGCGCAGCATTTCCAGGCCGTCCGCCAGGCCGTTGCCGGAACCGGCCGCGGCATACACCTTGCCGCCCAGGACCTGGTCCAGCTTGCCTTGCACGGTGTCGGCATAGTCGAGCATCAGGCTTTCGACGAAGCTGTCGCCCAGCACCAGCACGGCGGCGCCCTCCTGGAAGTCGGCAGAATTATTGTAGCCCTGTGCATTCGTCACGCCGCGCCGGGCATTGGCCAGGGCCCAGCCATGCGAGTACACATACGGCTGCCCGGGCAGATAGCGGTTGAACGGCACGGCGCTGCTGCTGTCTGCCATGCGCAGGCCGGAAACCACCGGCAGGCATTGCAGGACGACTTCCAGCACCAGCGCCGTGGCCACGACACCGAGGCCGATTGCGAATAATGGGCGCATAGGATGAGTTAGAAATTAAAGTACAAGAATTCGGAAACGCCGCGTGTCTCGCTAATGGCCAGCAACAACATGCACAACGTCAACATGGCGCCCAGCAGGAAGGTGCCGCGGCTGCCGTTCAGGCCCGCCTCCCGCTCGCGCAGCAAGCCGCGCCCCAGCATCTGGTAGGCGTTCGGCAGGCAGAAGGCGATCGCCGCGCACGCGCCCAGCCACCACAGGCAGCTCCCCAGTTCCATGATGCGGTTGATGCCCAGCGCTCCCGCCTGCATGGGCAGCGTCAGCGTGCTGCCCGTCATGGCGCGCAGTACATCGAAGGCCACCGCCACCGAACTGGCGCGGAAGAAGACCCAGGCCAGCACCACGGCAAGAAAGGTGGCAACGCTGCCGGCCACGCGGATCCCCAGATTGCTGTATCCCCCCAGAAGATGTCGCAGGGCATGATTCACGATCAGGTATACGCCGTGCAGCATGCCCCATACGAGGAAGGTCCAGTTGGCGCCATGCCAGAGTCCGCCCAGCAACATGGTCAGCAGCAGGTTGCGGTAGCGCTGGAACGCCCCCTGGCGGTTGCCGCCCAGCGGGATGTACAGGTAGTCGCGCAGGAAATTGGACAAGGTGATGTGCCAGCGGCGCCAGAAATCGATGATGGAGGCAGCCTTGTACGGCGAATTGAAATTGATCGGCAAAATAATGCCGAACATATAGGACAGTCCGTAAGCCATGTCGCAATAGGCGGAAAAATCAAAGTACAGCTGGAAGGTGTAGGCCAGCGTGCCCGCCCACGCTTCCAGCATGCTCAGGTGCTGATGGTGCAGGTCGAAGACCGGACTCACATAGCGCGCCACGCCATCGGCCAAGATCACTTTCTTGAACAGGCCGATGGTGAAGAACGCCAGGCCCACGACCAGCCGCCCCCGGCTGAAGCGGTGCGATTCCGCCGCCACGAACTGCGGCATCATTTCCTTGTGATGCAGGATGGGGCCGGCGATCAGGTGGGGAAAATACGTGACGAACAAGCCGTAGCTTTCTGGCTGGTAATCCTTGACCTTGCCTGCGTGACAGTCGACCAGATAGGCAATCTGGGTAAACGTAAAAAAAGATATGCCGATAGGCAATGTGATCCCGATGGCGGCGATCGGGGCGCCCGTCACGGCGGCGATATTACTGAGCAGGAAATCAAAATATTTGAAGAAGACCAGCAGCGACAGATTGAACGCCAGGCCGGCGACCAGCCAGGCCTTGGCGCTGCGCGCCCTGCCCTGCTCCTTGCGCTGCGATATGGCCCGACCGACGGCGAAGTTGCAGCACACGGACAGCGCCAGCAAGGGCAGGTAGGACACGTCCCAGTAGCTGTAGAACGCGACCGAGGCAAACAGCAGGAAAATGATGGAAAGGCGTAAGGAATATTTTGACAGCAAAAAATAGCCCAGCAGGGCCAGCGGCAAAAACACCAGAAAAAAAGGAAATGAGTTAAATAGCACAGCGCGATCCCGAAAGACGAAGGTGACTCATGGAAGAACTTCAATTGCACAATAATATTATTGTGAAAATATTATTAACCTAAAGAAACATGCATAGTAGAAATCTTCCATCGTCATCCGCATCGTCTACCGATATTGTCTCGTCGTCAATAGCAACGGCGCCCGGGCAGCGCGTTGGCGGACTCAGGCCTTGCCGCCGCGCCGCCGGCGCCGGCGCGCCTGCAAGCCGCCCAGCATGACCAGGCCGAACGCCAGCATCGCGTAGCTTGCCGGTTCCGGCACGGCGCTGACGCTAAATACTTGCATGGCGCCAAACGTGACATTGGGATACGAGCCATACGGCGTGCCATCGAGCAAGCTTGCGCCAAAGATGCCATTGACGGGGTCGATATACGAGTAGCGCGAGGACACCCCATTGCTGCTCAGGTCAGCCGACATGCCCAGGTCGGCGCCGATGCCGAACGTGGGGCCCGCGTTGATATCGTTGAAGGTCTGGTACGACCCGACCGTATCGAGCGCATAGGTTTTCGGCGTTTGCCGGAAATACTGGCCCGAAGTCAGGTTGAAGATGAAGGCCGTGCGGTCGCGGTCTTCGGGCGTCATGTTGTAGCTGCCCGAGGAATTCCAGCTTTGCGGATTGTAGCCGCCCACCAGCCAGGTCTGGCCCGCAGCGTTGCTCGCCTGCATCACCGAAAACGTGCGCCCCTTGCCGTCGGCCGCCAGGTGAAAGTCGCGCGACGTGTCGCCCGCCGCCTTCGTGTAGATGGCCGTCAGCACCAGCGGCCCTTCGCCCAGCCAGGCGGACAGCTGCGCTTCCTGCGCGCCGTTGAGCAAGGACTGCGCCATGGCGGCAGGGGCGATAGCGGCGCACAGCAAGGCGCCAGCCAGCAAGGTGGCGGGCCGCGCCGCCTTGATTCTCAGCATGATTTGTTCTTGCATCGCTCCCCCTGTGTGTACGCCGCAAAATTTCGGCATATCAATATAGCACAAGGTGATGCATTAATTACATTAATTTATTTCAATTGAAATGCCGTTAATGCAATTATTTCGCCGCCATCACGGCGGCAGCACGGCCGTCACCTCGATTTCCACCCTGGCGCGGTCCTCGATCAGGCCCGCCACCTGCACGGCCGTCATGGCGGGGAAATGCTTGCCGATCAGTTCACGGTAGGCCACGCCGATTTGCGGATACGCCGCCACATATTCCTTCTTGTCGAGCACATACCAGTTCATGCGCACGATATGCTCGGGCAAGGCGCCCGCCTCGGCCAGCACGGCGACGATGTTCTGCAGGGCCTGGCGCACCTGTCCCGCGAAATCGTCCGTATGGAACTGGCCCTGCGCATCCCAGCCTATCATGCCGCTGACATAGACCGTCCGCCCGCTGGCGGCCACGCCGTTCGCATAGCCGCGCGGCCTCGCCCATCCCGCTGGTTGCAGCACCTGCATCGTCTTCTCCTCGTTGTTCATGCGTCCGCCGCCTCGCACAGCAGTTCGCGCGCGATGATCAGTTGCTGTACCTCGCTGGCGCCTTCGTAGATGCGCAGGGCGCGGATTTCACGGTACAGGCGCTCGACCGGGTGGTCGCTGACCACGCCCATGCCGCCGAACATCTGCACGGCCGCGTCGATCACCTGCTGCGCCGTTTCCGTGGCCGTCAGCTTGGCCATGGCCGCCTCCTTCGTCACCTTGCGGCCCTGGTCGCGCTGCCAGGCGGCGCGGTAGGTCAGCAAGGCGCACGCATCGATGCCGGTGGCCATCTGCGCCAATTTTGCCTGCGTCAGCTGGAAGTCCGCCAGGGTCTGGCCGAACATCTGGCGCTGTGTCGCGTGGCGCAGCGCCTCGTCGAAGGCGCGCCGCGCAAAACCCAGCGCGGCGGCGGCCACCGAGGTACGGAACACGTCCAGTGTCGCCATCGCCACCTTGAAGCCCTGCCCCGCTTCGCCCAGGCGCTGCGACACGGGCACGCGGCAGTGCTTGAAACGCAGGCGCGCCAGCGGATGCGGCGCGATGACGGCGATGCGCTCGGCGATCTCCAGTCCGGGATTGTCGGCGTCGACGATGAAGGCGCTGATGCCGCGCGCGCCGGGCGCCTCGCCCGTGCGGGCAAACACCACGTAGAAGTCGGCGATGCCGCCGTTCGAGATCCACGTCTTTTCGCCATCGAGCACATACTCGTCGCCGTCGCGCCGGGCCGCGCACGCCATGGCCGCCACGTCCGACCCGGCCTGCGGCTCGGACAGGGCAAACGCGGCGATGCGCTTGCCGCTGGCCACCTCCGGCAGGTAGCGCGCCTTGTTCTGCGCGCTGCCGAACAGGCCGATGGCGCCCGATCCCAGGCCCTGCATGGCAAACGCAAAATCGGCCAGGCCATTGTGGCGCGCCAGGGTTTCGCGCATCAGGCAAATGGCGCGCGTGTCGATCTGGCCATCGATGCCCGTGGCATGCGCGAGCCAGCCGCCCTGCCCCAGTTGCGCCACCAGCGCGCGGCAGGCGTCATCGACGTCGGCGCCATGGGCGTCGCTCAGGTGCTGCGCGGCCCAGGCGTCGAGCGCCCGTTCGAGTTCGGCATGGCGCGCTTCGAAGAACGGCCAGTCCAGGTAAGTGGTGTCGCGTGTCGTGTTCATCTTCTTAATCGCCCTCGAAGCGGGGTTGTTCTTTCGCCACGAAGGCGTGATAGGCGCGGTGGAAATCGTTGGTGGCCATGCAGATGGCCTGCGCCTGCGCTTCCGCCTCGATGGCTTCGTCGACGCCCATGTTCCACTCCTGCTGCAGCATTTTCTTCGTCATGCCGTGCGCGAAGGTGGGGCCGCCGGCCAGGCCGGCGGCAAACAGCTGCGCCGCCTGCGCCAGTTCTTCCGGCTCGGCCAGGCTGTTGAACCAGCCCCAGCGCTCGGCCTCCAGCCCCGGCAGGGAGCGGCCCGTGTACAGCAGCTCGGCGGCGCGGCCCTGGCCGATCACGCGCGGCAGCAGAGCGCAGGCGCCCATGTCGCAGCCGGCCAGGCCCACGCGGGTAAACAGGAAGGCCGTCTTGCTGCGCGCCGTGCCGATGCGGATATCGGAGGCCAGCGCCAGCATGGCGCCGGCGCCCGCGCAGATGCCGTCGATGGCGGCGACGATGGGTTGCGGGCAGGCGCGCATGGCTTTCACCACGTCGCCCGTCATGCGGGTAAACGCCAGCAAGCCGGGCATGTCGAGCTTCGTCAGGGGGCCGATGATGTCGTGCACGTCGCCGCCCGAGCAGAAATTGCCGCCGCTGCCCGTGATCACCACGGCCTTGACATCGTCCGCATGCGCCAGCGCGCGGAACAGTTCGCGCAATTCCGCATACGAATCGAAGGTGAGCGGATTCTTGCGCTCGGGCCGGTGCAGGGTCAACGTGGCGACGCCCGCGTTGACGGAAAACAGAAAATGCCGCGCGGCGTAGCCGGCCAGGCTGGCGCGGTTGCCTGGCAGGTCTTGCGGCTGGCCGGGGAGATGGCGCATGGTCAATCCTTCAAGGGGGTGTCATTGAGCTGCTGTTTCATGTGCGACAGCAGGTCGATCAACTGGGTTTTGTCGTCCGGCGTGACGCCCTGCAGCAGTTCGGCGATCCAGCCTTCGTGCACCCTGGCCATCTCGTCGAACGCGCGCCGGCCCGCCGGGGTCAGCTTGACGCTGTACGAGCGGCGGTCCTTCGGATCGACCACGCGCACCACCAGTTTTTCCTGCTCCAGCTGGTCGGTGATGCCCGTGATATTGCCGCCCGTGACCATCATGCGCTTGGACAGTTCGCCCATGCGCAAGCCATCGGGAAAGCGCTCGAGCTGCGCCATCAGGTCGAAGCGTGGCAAGGTGATGCCGAAGGTGGCGCGCAAACGCGTGCGCACCTCGTTTTCGATCTTTACCGTGCACGAGAGCATGCGCAGCCACAGCTTGAGCGACTGGTGGTGGTCCTGCGTCAGGCGGCTGGACAGGTCCAGCACCGCTTGTTCTTGCGCGTCAGCGCTGTCTTTATCCATGATCTTCATTCAGTTACATTACTTCGCCGCCGGCGACGGCGATCGATTGTCCATTCATGGCGGCCGACGCGGGCAGGCATAGCCAGGCCACCGCATCGGCCACTTCCCGTGGCTGCACCAGCCGCTGCTGCGGATTGGCCGCGGCCAGTTCCGCGCGGGCCGCGTCTTCGCCCCGCCCCGTCTTGCGCACGATGTTCTGCACGGCCTGCGCCACCATATCCGTTTCCGTGTAGCCGGGGCAGACGGCGTTGACGGTGATGCCGCGCGGCGCCACTTCCAGCGCCAGCGCGCGCGTCAGGCCGATCACGCCGTGCTTGGCGGCGACATAGGCGCTGACATAGCGATAGCCTTTCAGGCCCGCCGTCGACGCCACGTTGACGATGCGCCCCCAGCCCGATTCCAGCATGGCCGGCATGGCGGCCTGGCAGCAGTGAAACACGCCCGTCAGGTTCACGGCCAGCATCTGCTGCCAGATGGCCGCATCCGTCTTGCCGAACGGCGCCGCATGCGCCTGGCCCGCGTTATTGATCAATATGTCGATGCGGCCGAAATGCGCGGCCGCCTGTGCGAAACCGGCCTGCACGGACGCTTCCACGCCCACGTCGAGCACGCAGATGGCCACCCGGCCCGCGTGGCCCTCCTCTTCCAGCTGCATGCGCGCGCGCGCCAGCCGCGCGCCGTCGCGCCCGGCCAGGGTGACCCGGGCGCCCGCGTCCAGCAAGGCGCCCGCGCAAGCGAGGCCGATGCCGCTGCCGGCGCCCGTCACCAGCGCATGTTTTTCTGACAGCGTGTCCATCAATGCTTCCTTGCCCATGTCATCCTTCCAGCAGCCGCGCGGCCACCTGTTGCGGGGTGAGTCCCGTGTTGGCGGCGGCCAGCTGGCGCTCGCGCTGCAGATTGCGTTCCAGCTGCTGCTGGCCCGGCCGGTACTGTTTCGGCCAGCTTGAAGCGGCGCCGCTGTAGCCGATGCGCGCCATCTCCGTCAGGGTCCAGGCCGGGTTGGCCAGGTGCGGGCGGCCCACGGCGCACAGGTCGGCGCGGCCGGCGGCGATGATGCTGTTGGCGTGGTCCGCCTCGAAGATGGAACCGACGGCCATGCTGGCGATGCCCGCCTCGTTGCGCACGCGGTCGGCGAACGGCGCCTGGAACATGCGTCCGTACACGGGCTGCTCCAGCTTGCTGACCTGGCCCGAGGAACAGTCGATCAGGTCGGCGCCGGCCTGCTCGAACAGGCGCGCGATGACGACGGCGTCGTCGGGCGTGATGCCGCCTTCGACCCAGTCGTGGGCCGAGATGCGCACGCTCATGGGTTTATCCTGCGGCCAGGCGGCGCGCATGGCGCGGAACACGCGCAAGGGATAGCGGCAGCGGTTTTCCAGGCTGCCGCCATAGTCGTCCGTGCGGCGGTTGGTCAGCGGCGAGATAAAACTCGACAGCAGATAACCATGCGCGCAATGCAGTTCCAGCCAGTCGAAACCGGCGACGGCCGCCGCCAGGGTGGCGCGCGCGAAGTCCTGCTCGATGCGCGCCAGGTCGCTTTCCGTGGCCGCGCGCGCCACCTGCGACACACCGGCCAGGTACTGCTGGCTGGACGCGGCCAGCAGCGGCCAGTTGCCCTCCTTCAGGGGCAGGTCGATGCCGTCCCACATGGGACGCGTCGAGCCTTTCGGCCCCGCGTGACCCAGCTGCAGGGCGATCTTTGCATCGCTGCCGGCATGCACGAAATCGACGATGCGCCGCCACGCCTGCGTGTGCGCTTCGCTGTACATGCCGGGACAGGCGGGCGTGATGCGCGCGTCGGCCGAAACGCAGGTCATCTCGGCAAACACCAGGCCCGCACCGCCCATGGCGCGCGCGCCCAGGTGCATCAGGTGATAGTCGCCCGCCACGCCGTCGACGGCGCTGTACTGCGCCATCGGCGAGACGGCGATGCGGTTTTTCAGCAGTACGCCGCGCAGCCTGAAGGGTGTGAGCATGGGCGGCAGGGCCTCGTCCGGCATCGCCACGCTGGCCTGTTCGCCCGCGCGGCGCGCCAGCCACCGCTCGTAACCGGCCACGTAGGCGGGATCGCGCAGGCGCAGGTTTTCATGCGAGATGCGCTGGCTGCGCGTGAGCATGGAATAGGCGAACTGCGGCGCCTCCATGGCGCTGTAGCGCTCGACGTTTTCAAACCACTCCATGGAATTGCGCGCCGCGCTCTGGATCTTGAGCACTTCGACGGCGCGCAGCTGCTGGTAGGCGGCCAGCGCCGCATCCGTGCCGGCAGCGCTATCGGCGTGCTGGCCGAAGCAGCGCGCCAGCTCGATCGCGTCTTCCAGCGCCAGCTTGGTGCCGGAGCCTATGGAATAATGGGCCGTGTGGGCCGCGTCGCCCATCAGCACGACGGGCACGCCATCCTGTACATGCACCCATTGCCGGCAGACGATGCGGGGGAAGGTGATCCACTGCGCCGAGCCGCGCAAGTGCGGCGAATTGCTCAGCAATGGGTGGCCATCGAGTTCCCCGGCAAACAGCGCTTCGCAAAAGGCGATGCCCTCTTCCTGGCTCATGCTGGCCAGCCCCGCCGCGCGCCACACGTGTTCGGGCGTCTCGACGATGAAGGTCGACGTGTCGCCGTCATACTGGTAGATGTGCGCCTGAAACCAGCCGTGTGGCGTCTGGCGGAAGGCAAACGTGAAGGCCTCGAATTTCTTGCGCGTGCCCAGCCAGACGAAGCGGCAATGGCGCTGCTCGATCTCGGGCTGGTAGCTGGCCGCATAGCGCGTGCGGATGCGGCTGTTCAAGCCGTCGCTGGCGATCACCAGGTCGGCGCCGTACTGGCGCGCGATGGCCTGGTCGTCCTGCACTTCCGTCTCGAACACCAGCTGCACGCCGAGTTCCTCGCAGCGCGCCTGCAGGATATTGAGCAGGCGCTTGCGGCCGATGCCGCAAAAGCCGTGGCCGCCCGAACGCACGGTCTCGCCCTTGAAATGGATCTCGATATCGTCCCAGTGGTTGAACGCCTGCAGGATGGCGCGCGCCGTCGGCCCGTCCGCATTGGCCAGGTTGCCCAGGGTCTGGTCGGAAAACACCACGCCCCAGCCAAACGTGTCATACGGGCGGTTGCGCTCGACGACCGTGATGCGGTGCCCGGGATTCTGCTGTTTCATGAGCAGGCTGAAATACAGGCCGGCGGGACCGCCGCCGATGCAGACAATATTCATGGGGGGTCCGTGCGAAGTTTGAAGCGCTGCAGCTTGCCCGTTTCCGTGCGGGGCAAGGCCGGCAGGAAGCGGATGGCGCGCGGATATTTATACGGGGCGATCTGCTGGCGCACGAAGTCCTGCAGTTCGGCCGCCAGCAGGTCGCCGGCCTGGAAGCCGTCCTTCAGCACCACGTGCGCCTCGACGATCTGGCCACGCCCGGCATCAGCGCGCCCGACCACGCCGCATTCGGCCACGGCCGGATGGCGCAGCAGCGCCTCCTCCACTTCCGGGCCGGCGATGTTGTAGCCGGCCGAGACGATCATGTCGTCGCTGCGCGAGCGGTAATAGAAATAGCCGTCGCCGTCCATCTCGAAGGTGTCGCCCGTCAGGTTCCAGCCGTTCTGCACATACTCGTGCTGGCGCGGGTCGGACAGGTAGCGGCAGCCGGTAGGCCCTTTCACGGCCAGGCGGCCCGTCACGCCGGGCGGCTGCGCCACGCCCGCGTCGTCGACGATGCACGCCTGGTAGCCGGGAATGGCCTTGCCGATGGCGCCGCGGCGTATGCCCTCGCCCGTGGCGGAAATGAAGATGTGCAGCATCTCGGTGGCGCCGATGCCGTCCGTCATGGCCAGGCCCGTCGCCTCCTGCCAGGCGTCGCGCGTGGCCAGCGGCAGCGCCTCGCCGGCCGACACGGTCAGGCGCAGGCTGCGCAAATCGTGATGGCCGGCCAGCGGCGCCATCTGGCGGTAGAAGGTCGGCGCCGTGAAGCAGATGGTGGCCTGGTATGCGGCGATGGCGCGCAGCAGGGTATCGGGCGTGAGTTTTTCCAGCAGCACGCAGGCCGCGCCGAAGCGCAGGGGGAACAGCAGCAGGCCGCCCAGGCCGAAGGTGAACGCCAGCGGCGGCGTGCCGATGAAGATATCGTCGGCGCGCGCCTGCAGCATGGAGCGGGGAAAGCAGTCGCAGATGGCCAGCAGGTCGCGGTGCATGTGCATGGTCCCCTTCGGCACGCCCGTCGTGCCCGAGGTAAAGCTGATCAGGCAAACGTCGTCGGCCGCCGTGTCGTGCGGGGCAAACGGGCTGGCGTGCGCCGCCATGCGCTGCTCCAGTTCCGCGCCCTCGGCGCCAAAGCACAGCATGCGCGGCAAGCCGGGCATGCCGTCGAGTTCCGCGCGCAAGCCCTGCGCGCACAGCACGGCGTTCACTTCCGCCTTGGCCACGATGGTGGACAGCTCGCGCGCGCGCAGCAGCGGCATGGTGGGCACGGCGATGCAGCCGGCCTTCAGCACGGCCAGCAGGCAGGCGGCCATCATGGGGGTATTCGCGCCGCGCAGCAGCACGCGGTTGCCGGGGATCAGGCGCAGATCGGCCTGCAGCACGTGGGCGATGCGGTCGACCTGCTGCGCCAGCTGCGCGTAGGTCCAGCGCTGGCCGTCGGCAAGGATGGCGGTGCGTCCGCCGCCACCGCCGGCCACGGCCGCATCGAGCAGCGCGGCGGCGCAATTGAGACGGGGCGGATACTGCAGCTCGGGCAAGTCAAGGCACAGCTGCGGCCACAGTTCGCGCGGCGGCAGGTGCGCGCGCGCAAAATCGTCCTGGGGAGATGCGGTGGTAGGCGAAGGGTCGCTGCTCATGCTCATCCTGGCTGGTGACGGGCGCGTGCACAAGGCCCGGAAGCAGATACTTTAAACCTAAAGTATTTTTCCAGCAAGGGGAAAACGGCAGATTCAGTCCATTCCGTCCTGCTGCCGCAGCAGGTGGGCCTGTTGCGCCACGCTGCGCGCCAGCGCGGCCAGCGCCCCCTGTATCTGCTCGCCATCGAGCACCGACGCCTGCAGCAGGTCCATCATCCCGGCCTCCGCGCCATGCAGGCCCAGGGTGCGGCAGCCGAGGTGCAGCCGCTCGAGCTGCTGGCGCGCCTGCGCCGGTTCGCCGCGCGCCAGCAAGGCGTCGACCTGTTCGCCGGCGGCGCCGACCTGCCCCTGGAAGCCCGTCAGGTAGGCCAGCAAACGTTCACCGTCGATGCCCAGCCGCTGCAGCGTGTCGCGCGGCGCCTCGGCCGGCAAGGCCGATACGTCGAAGCAGGCGTCGATATGCTGGCGCACCTGCTCCGGCTGGAAAGGCTTGACGATATAGCCGGCAGCGCCGGCCTGCACGGCGTCGCGCACCGTGTCCTGGTCATTGGCCGACGACACCAGCACCAGCGGCATGGCGTCGAGCGCGCTGTCGGAGCGGATTTTCTGCAGCAGCTCCATGCCGGACAGGCGCGGCATGCGCAGATCGCAAAAACACAGCGATGGGCGCAAGCCGCCTTCGAGCTGCTCCCACGCCGCCGCGCCATCTTCGGCTTCCACGATATCGTGCACGCCGCAGCTGTCGATCAAATGCATCAATACCATGCGCGACACGACATCATCGTCAACCACCAGTACTTTCATTGCTTTCTCCATTGCCGGCAGCATCAGGGCGCCTGGCCGTATTCTACCCAGTTTCGCCGCGCGCTCCATGGCCGGCATTGCCTATTTTACATTTCCTTGTCCGAAACGGCTATTTGCGTCAACAGTGCGCGCAATTGGGGCAAATGCAAGGCCACCTGACTCCAGCGCCCGCCGTCCGCCGCCTCCTCCAGTTCCGTGCACAGCATGTGCAGCTGCGTTTCATCGAGATACGCGGCGCTGCCCTTCAAGCCGTGCAGCAGGCGCCCGGCGCTGTCCTTGTCCTGCTCCGCCAGCGCGGCGTCGAGTTCGCGCAGGCGCCCCTCCAGGTCGGCGACGAAGGCGACGCGGATGCGCCGCTGCAGTTCGCCGCTGCGGCCGGACGGGGAAGGCGCCGGGGCGGGGATGGCCGGCGCGATGCCGAACAGGGCATCGAGTTCGGCCTGCCCCCGCGCAGCGCCGCGCGGCACGTTGGTCGGCATGCGCGGCAGCATGAAACCGCGCTGCAACTGGCGCCCGATGGCGCGCGCCAGCAAGCCATGCAGGGCCGCCTCGTCCACCGGCTTGCTGAGGAAATCATCCATGCCGACACCCAGGTAGCGGCTGCGGTCCTCTTCGCTGGCATTCGCCGTCAGGGCCACGATCATCAGTTCCTGGTCGCGCACGGGCTGGTCCGGCCAGCCGCCCACGCGGATCAAGCGCGTCGCCGTCGCCCCGTCCATCTCCGGCATGCGCCCGTCCATCAGGATCAGGTCATAGCGCGTATGCACGCAGGCGGCCACCGCCAGCGCGCCGTTGGCCACCACGTCGACCCGGTGCCCCAGCTCCTCGAGCATCACGCGAATGATGATCTGGTTGGTGGGGAAGTCTTCCGCGCACAGCACGCGCAGCTGGTGGCTGTGCGGCGCCAGCGCCACCTGCGGCACCAGCGGCGGCGCCACGCCATCGGCCAGCGGCAAGGTGAAGGCAAAGGTGCTGCCCTGCCCCGGCGTGCTGGCCACTTCGATCTCGCCATCCATCAGTTCGACCAGCTGGCGGCAGATCGCCAGGCCCAGCCCCGTGCCGCCGTAGCGCCGCGTGGTGCTGGCGTCGGCCTGCTCGAACTTCTGGAACAGGCGCGCCATCGCATCGGCATCGATGCCGATGCCGCTGTCGCTGACCGTGAAGCGGATCAGGCTGACCTTGCGTCCGCCGCTGCCGCCGGCCACGCCGGCCCGCTCGACGCTCACGCTGACGCCGCCGCGCTGGGTGAACTTGAAGGCATTGCCCACCAGGTTGACCAGCACCTGGCGCAAACGGGTGGGGTCGCCCACCACGAAGGGCGGCAGGTCGGGCGCGAAATCGATGGAAAAACCGATGCTGCGCGCGGCAGCCTGCTCCTCGAACAGGCTGACGACCGTCTCGATCGCCGCACCGAGCGCGAAGTCGATGTTTTCGATACTCAGCTTGCCCGCCTCGATCTTGGAAAAATCGAGCAAGTCATTGATGATCACCAGCAGCGACTGGGCATTGGCCTGGCCGCGCAGGATCTGCTCGCGCGTCGCGTCGTGCAGCTGCTCGTCGCGCAGGGCAAAGCCCAGCATGCCGATCACGCCGGCCAGCGGCGTGCGCATTTCGTGGCTCATGTTGGCCAGGAATTCCGACTTCTGGCGCGTCGCATCCTCGGCCTTGCGCTTGGCCTGGCGCAGGCTTTCCTCGTTTTTCGTCAGGCTGCTGTTGACCTGGGCCAGCTTTTCCGACTGGGCCAGCACTTCGATTTCCTTGCTCTGCAACTCGGCCGTGCGTTCGCTGACCAGTTCTTCCAGTTCGTTCTGCTGTCGCCGCAGCGCGCGCACGCGCTGGCGGTAGGCGCCATACACGGCGCCCAGCAGCAGCGCCGCCACCAGGGTGCGGAACCACCAGGTTTTCCAGAACGGCGGCAGGATCGTGATGGCCAGGGTGGCGCCGCTCTCGTTCCACACGCCGTCCTTGTTGGCCGCCTTGACGCGAAACACGTAATTGCCGGCATCGAGGTTGGTGTAGGTGGCGAAGCGCCGCCCCGCATCCGTCATGACCCAGTCCTGGTCGAAGCCTTCGAGCCGGTAGGCGAACATATTGCGCTGGGGCGCGGCGAAATGCAGGGCCGCGAATTCCAGCGAAAAGACGCTTTCGCGGCTGGTCAGCACCAGGTTGCGCGTATGCTCGATCGCCGTCTTGAGCACGTGCGCGAACTCGCCGCGGCCGATGGCCACGGGCTTGTTGAATATCTGCAGTTCCGTGACGGCCACCAGCGGCGGCACGCGGTTGTCGTGGATATCCTGCGGCACGAACGCCGTCATGCCGTTGAAGCCGCCGAAGTACATGGTCCCGTCCGACGCGCGCAGGGCCGCGCCATCGAAGTACGAGCCTTCCACCGTGCCATCGGCGCTGTCGTAATTGCGGAACAGGCCGCTGCGCATGTCGAGCCGCGTGATGCCGCTGTTGGTGCTCAGCCACAGCTGCTCGTTGTCATCGCCGAGGATGCTGGCGACGGCATCGTCGGCCATGCCATCCTTGCGCACGAAGCGGCGGAAGCGGATTTCTCCCTTCGCGTCGACGTCCATGCGGTTCAGGCCGTTGGCCGTGCCCACCCACAGCACGCCGCGCTTGTCTTCGTGCAGGTAGTGCACCTCGTCGTGGCTGAGGCTATGGGGTTTTTGCGGATCGTGGCGGAAATGCCGGAAGCGGCCGCTGGCGCGGTCCAGCAAGTCCAGGCCATGGAAGGAGCCTATCCACAGCTGCCCCTTGCCGTCCTCCAGCACGGGCCGCACCATGTTGTCGGACAGGCTGTTCGGATCGGCCGGATCGTGGCGGTAGGTGGTAAAGCGCTGGCTGACGGGGTCGAAACGGTGCACGCCGCCCCGCGTCGAGACCCACAGCATGCCGCTGCGGTCGCTCACGACATTGCGGATGGTGTCGCTGTTCGGGTCGCCTGCGGCAAAGCGCATGGTGAAGAAGCGCCCCAGTGCCGGGTCGAAGCGGTGCAAGCCCGTCGAGCCGCCCACCCACAGGGTGCCGTCCGGCGCCTTGTACAGGGTGGTGACCTGCTCGTCGCGCGACATGCCGGGCGAACTGCGCAGGTCGAACACGCGCGAGCTGCCGTCGCGCGTGTCGTACAGTTTCAGGCCCGCCTTGGTGGCCAGCCACAGCTTGCCATTGCCCGCGTCGGCCACGGCGCGCACTTTCTTGTCCGCCAGGGCGCCCACGTCGCCCGGTGCGCGCGCCATGCGCGAAAAGCCGCCGCTGCCCAGGTCCACGCGGCTCACGCCGTTGTACCAGGAACCGACCCAGAACGTGCCCGCGCGGTCGCGGTACAGCGACGACAGCTGGTTGTCGGCGACGCTGAACTTGTCGCCCGTCTGGTGGCGGTACTGCAGGAAGGTGTCGCTCCCGGGCTGCCAGCGGAACAGGCCGTCGGCATTGCTGCCCAGCCAGACGGTGGCATCGACATCCTGGTACAGGCTGGCGACGCGGATGGCGGAAAAACCCTGTTTTTCACTCAGGCGCAGGCGCGACTGGGGCGCTTCGCCCGCGCCGCCCAGGCGCCAGCGCTCAGCGCCGGCCATCGTGCCTATCCACAGGTTCTGCTGGCGGTCGACCAGCAGCGCCTGGATCACGTTGTACTTCGAGCCGGGCGCCGCATCGACGGCGAAATGCTCGAAGCGATCGCTGCCCGGCGCCAGCATATCCAGGCCCGTGACCGTGCCGATCCACAGGCGCTTTTGCCCGTCCAGCACCAGCGCCTTGATTTCATTGTCGCCCAGGCTGTGCGGATTGCCTTCTTCATGGTGCCAGGTGCGGAAGGTGCCCGTGGCGGGGTCGAAATGCTGCAAACCGTCCGAGGTGGCGATCCAGAAACCGCGCGCGCCATCGTCGACAATGGCGTGGATATGCCGGTTGCCGTTGCCGCGCTTGCTCTTCTCGGCCGGCACGTAGTGGATGAAGGTCTGGCTGGCCGCGTCGAAGCGGTCCAGGCCGTTGTCGGTGCCCACCCACAGCTGGCCCTGGCTATCGACGTGCAGTTCGCCGACCCAGTTGTCGGCCAGGCTGGTCTTGTCGCCCTCGACATTCTTGTAGACGACCATGCGGTAGCCATCGTAGCGGCTCAGGCCGGACTGGCTGCCGAACCACATATAGCCCTGCCGGTCCTGGGCGATGGCCAGCACCGATTCCTGCGCCAGGCCCTGGTCGACGCTGAGCTGGTCGAAACGCAGGGTGGGCGCAGGCGCCGCCGCGGCGGCACCGCCCAGCAGCAAAATTAGCAGTAAGGCAACATCATGAACACGTCGAAATACCTGCACAATCGTCCTGTCAAAAAAACGCGAAAACTCCGGCTACTCTGCCGGGGGCCGTCTCAAGAACCAAAAAACGCCAGTACATCGTCCTTGCGGGCCTGCGTATCGCGCTGTCCAAGACGGATCAGCTCGTTAGTATACGTCGATTCGAACAATAAATACGATGCCAGCGCCGCGCCGCGCGCTTCGGCGGCGCCGATGCCCGACAACATGGTGCGGATGGGACGGGGCAAACTGCCGATATGCCGGCTGGCGATGGCGTCGAGCCGCTCGGATGGCGCGATGACCAGCAATTCCACGGGCCGCAAGGCCGTCTTGCCCAGCAATTCGGGTGGCAGCATCGACAAGGTCAGGTTGATGCGGTTCAGGCGCTCGATGTCGACGGCCAGGCCGTCGAGGAAGATCGACGACAGCGCATGGCCGGCGATCTGCGCCAGGCTGGGGTAGCGCGCCGCTTCGGACGCGGCGGGCGCCGGTTCCGTCATGCGCCCCGCGCCCACCACCAGCACCTTGTTCGCGCCCAGGTGGATGGCCGGCGAAATCGGCGCCAGCTGGCGCATCGAGCCGTCGCCGCAGTACTCGCGCTGGCCGCCCACGTACAGGGGCACGGCGGGAAAGATGAAGGGGATGGCGGCCGAGGCCAGCAAGTGTTCCACGCCGATCTGGTCGGGCAAGGCCAGGCGCTGCGTGCGCACCCAGGGCGCGATATCCTCGGCCGTCTGGTAAAACGTCATGTGGCGGCTGCCCGAGTACGACGACGCCGTCACGGCCAGCGCATGCAGCAGACCGTCGGCCAGGGCCGCGTCCAGGCGCGGCAGGTCGAGCATGCGGTGCAGCAGGCTGACCAGCGGGGTATTGTCGAGCAGGGAACTGGGCGGCGACGCATGCCACTGGCGCAGCAGCCAGCCGAACGACAGCAGCGACAGCCAGCGCGCACCCGAACGGATCACGCCCAGCGAATCGGCGCGGTAGACCTGTTCGACCTCGATGTGCTGCCACACGTCGAGCAGCTTTTGCACGCCTTCGCCGAAGTTGTCGGCACGGCAGGCCAGCGCCGTGGCATTGATGGCGCCGGCCGAGGTGCCGCAGATGATATCGAACGGATTGCGCGCCGGCGCCCAGCCCGCTTCCCACAGGATCGCCGAAATCGCCTGCAGCACGCCCACCTGGTAGGCGGCACGGGCGCCCCCTCCCGTGAGTATCAAGCCTGTTTTATTTTGCATTCCCATGCCGGCAGATTAGCAGGGTCTTGATGCTTTGTGGAAATTTCAATCGCCACGCACCATGCCTTCACGGCGCGGATCGGCGCCGCCAAACCAGAAATCCTTGCCGTGCGCATTCAGGCGCATGATGCCCTGCAGGCCGGAATTCTGCTCGATCACGCGCACTTCGTGGCCCATCGCCTGCAATGCCTCGACCTGGGCGGCCGGCGCGCGGCCCTTTTCCAGCTCCGTCGGGCCGTTGCGGCTGCCGAAGTTCGGCAGGCTGATGGCTTGCTGCACGTTCAAGCCCCAGTCCATGGTGCCGACCAGGACCTTGGCCACGTAATTGATGATGGACGAGCCGCCCGGGGACCCCGTCGCCAGCACCAGCTTGTGCGTGCCCTTTTCAAACACGAGGGTGGGCGACATGGCGCTGCGCGGACGCTTGCCCGCCTCGACGCGGTTGGCGATGGGGCCATCCGCATCGCGCGAATCGAACGAGAAATCCGTCAGCTGGTTATTCAGCAAGAAGCCGTCGACCATCTGGCGCGAGCCGAACGCGTCTTCCACGCTGGTGGTCATCGACAGGCCGCCGCCGAACGCGTCCACCGCCACCAGGTGCGACGTCGACGGGCGCTGCAAGGCGTTGTCCATGCCCCACGCCACCTGCATGCCGGGCGGCGTGCCGGGCAAGGCGCGGCCCATGGATTTGTCGCCGATCAGCGAGGCGCGCTGCGCCAGATAGCTTTTATCGAGCATCGAGGCGACGCCCTTGCCGGGCAGCGGCACGAAGTCCGTGTCGGCCACGTAGCGGTTGCGGTCCGCGTAGGCCAGGCGCCCCGCTTCCGAGAACAAATGGATGGCCTGCGCATCGAGCACGCCGTCGACGGGCGGGTACGGGCGGATATCCTTCACTTCCAGCATGCCCAGCATCTGCGCGATGGCGATGCCGCCCGACGATGGCGGCGGCATGCCGCACACAGTCCAGGCCTTGTAGTCGCTGCAGACGGGTTCGCGCACCTTGGCCTGGTAGCCGGCGATGTCCTGCGCCGTCAGCTTGCCCGGATTGCTCGGGTGCGACGCCACCTTGGCGGCGATGTCGCGCGCGATGCGGCCGTTGTAAAACGCATCGGCGCCGCCGCGGGCGATCTCGCGCAGGGTGCGCGCCAGTTGCGGGTTTTTCAGCACATGGCCCACGGGCCAGGCCTTGCCGTCCTGGTCATAGAAATACGCGGCGGCGACGGGGTCGCGCTTCAGGGCCTGGTCCCAGTTCAGCAAGCCGTTGAGACGCTGGCTGACGGGAAAGCCGCCGTGCGCCAGCTTGATGGCGGGGCCGAACAGGGTCGCCCACGGCAGCTTGCCATGTTCCTTGTGCGCCAGTTCCAGCATGCGCAGCACGCCCGGCGCGCCCACGGAGCGTCCGCCCACCACGCCCGTGGCGCGCGAGACGGGGCTGCCGTCCGCATTCTGGAACAGGTGTTCGTCGGCGGCGGCCGGTGCCGTTTCGCGCCCGTCGAACGCCTGCACCCCCTTGGCGCTGGAATACAGCAGGAAGGCGCCGCCGCCGATGCCCGACGACTGCGGCTCGACCAGGGTCAGCACCAGCTGCGTGGCAATGGCCGCATCGATGGCGCTGCCGCCCTTTTTCAGCATCTGGTAGCCCGCATCGGCGGCCAGCGGATTGGCGGCGGCCACCATGAATTTCTGCGCCGACCAGCCCGATTTTTCCGCATACGCGGTGGCGATTTCCGGCGCCTTCTGCGGCACTTCGGCAAATACGGGACTGGCGGCCAGGGCCCCCAGCAAGGTCAGGCTCAGCGCCAGCGGCTTCAATGTGATCATGGATTCTCCGATAAAAAAAGGGCGCACAGCCAGGCAAGGCTGTACGCCCCATACGGGGGTATCCTACATCAAATCACGCCGCGCTTATTTTGGCTGCATGCGGATCGCGCCGTCCAGGCGGATGGTTTCGCCATTGAGCATGACGTTTTCCACGATGGCCTTGACCAGCTGCGCGTATTCGCCCGGTTTGCCCAGGCGCGAAGGGAACGGCACCATCTTGCCCAGCGCATCCTGCACTTCGGCCGGCATGCCCAGCAACATGGGGGTTTCGAAAATGCCGGGCGCCACCGTCATCACGCGGATGCCGTTGCGCGACAAATCGCGCGCCATCGGCAACGTCAGGCCCACCACGGCCGCCTTCGACGACGCATACGCGGCCTGGCCGATCTGGCCATCGTAGGCCGCCACGGAGGCCGTGTTGATGATGATGCCGCGCTCGCCTTCGGCCGTCGCATCCTGCTTGGCCATGGCGTCGGCCGCCAGGCGGCACATATTGAAGGTGCCCACCAGGTTGATGTTGACGACCTTCTGGAACAGGGCCAGCGGGTGCGGACCATCCTTGCCCACGGTTTTCACGGCAGGCGCCACGCCGGCGCAGTTGACCAGGCCGCGCAAGGTGCCCAGCTTGGTCGCCGCGGCCACCACGGCCATGCCGTCTTCTTCCGACGTCACGTCGCACTGCACGAACGCGCCGTTCAATTCGGCAGCCAGCGCCTGGCCCGCCTCCGTCTGCACGTCGGCCAGCACGACCTTGCCGCCCGCCGCCGTCAGCATGCGCGCCGTGGCCGCGCCCAGGCCCGATGCGCCGCCCGTGATGATGAATACGTTGTCCTGAATCTGCATGAAATCTCCTGAGTGATAAGGGCCGTGTTCCCGGCGCCTGATGGTTGATGCACGATGCCATCATTACGCGCAATGACGCGCTGCTCCGCGCTATTACGTTTACGTAAACGTAATGTCGGCGACAATTGTAGCCACTTTTGCGCCCATCGAGCGAAAACTTGCAGCGACAGTGCATGGCAGGACTAAAAACACTGCAGGAAAGCGCCGTTGCGGTGGCAGATGCGGCCGTTCGCATCGAGCGTGGCATTGCCCGGGCCGTTGTAGCGCGCGCCGGCCGCATCGCGGCAGCCGCCCGCGTCGCAGGAACCGATGGCTTGCGGCGCGCGCGGCAGGGGCATGGCGGGACTGGGCGGCAGCGGCGCCATGGGCACGACGGGCGGTGCA
>NZ_WFLL01000054.1:0-33156 GCF_009208755.1 Janthinobacterium sp. FT14W
GGTGGCCGCAGCGCCCCCCGCACCGGCGGCAGGCGTGCCCGTCATCGAGCATCCCGGCGCCGCGCACGGCGGCTCGCTCACGGACCCGGCCCCGCCGGCCGTGGTGGCGGGCGTGCCCCTGCTGGCCTTCGATCTGCTGCATCCCGCCAGCAACCCGGCGCTGCCATCGAGCCTGGGCGATGGACGCAGCGGCGGCGGACCCGCGCCGCGCGGCAGCAGCATCATCGAGCCGTATACGCCCAGCGCCATCCTGCCCATGATGCCGCCCACGGGCGCGGGCGTGCTGCCGGCCGTGCCGGAACCGCAAACCTGGGCCATGCTGCTGGCCGGACTGGCGCTGCTGGCCGGTGCCTCGCTGCACCGCCGGGCAGCGGCATGAACGGCGACGGCGCTATTGGCCGTCGTCCGCCTCGGCCGACAGCCCCGCGTCAGCCTTACCCAGCAGCAAGGCGGCCGCCTCGCCCGGCAAGGCTTCCACGGATTTCAATTTGCGCGCCATCTGCCGGCTGCGCACTTCCGCGTTCTCGATATTCTTCGCCGCCTTTTCCAGGGTCAGCCGGGTTTGCGACAGCACGTCGCCGAACTTGCCGAATTCCGTCTTGACGGCGCCCAGCACCTGCCACACTTCGGACGAACGCTTTTCCAGCGCCAGGGTGCGGAAACCCATCTGCAGACTGTTGAGCAGGGCCGTCAACGTGGATGGCCCGGCGATGCTGACCCGGTGCACGCGCTGCAATTCGTCGGCCAGGCCCGGGCGGCGCAGCACTTCCGCATACAGGCCTTCCGTGGGCAGGAAGAGGATGGCGAAATCCGTCGTCTGCGGCGGCGCCAGGTATTTGTCCGCGATGGTCTTCGCTTCGCCCCGCACGGCCCGTTCCAGCTCGCGCCCGGCCAGGGCCACGCCCTCCGCATCGGCGCGCTCGGCCGACTCCACCAGGCGTTCGTACTGTTCCTTGGGAAACTTCGCATCGATGGGCATCCACACGGGCGGCCCACCGTCGGCAAGGCCCGGCAGCTTCAAGGCGAATTCCACGCGCGCGCCGCTGCCCGGCACGGTTTCCACGTTCTTTGCGTACTGGTCGACAGTGAGTACCTGCTCCAGCAGCATTTCCAGCTGCACTTCGCCCCACGTGCCCCGCGTCTTGACGTTGGTGAGCACCCGCTTCAGGTCGCCCACGCCCAGCGCCAGCTGCTGCATCTCGCCCAGGCCCTGGTGGACTTTTTCCAGCCGCTCCGACACTTGCTGGAACGAGGCAGTCAGGCGCGTCTCCAGGGTGGCGTGCAGCTTTTCATCGACCGTCTTGCGCATTTCTTCCAGGCGCGCGCCATTGTCGGCCTGCAAGTCGCGGATCTTGTTTTCCAGGGTGGCGCGCACTTCCAGCATGCGCTGCGCATTCGATTCCGTCAGCTGCGCCAGGGTCTGGTTGGTGCTGTCGGCAAAGCGCGCCAGGCTCTGCGCCTGTTCCTCGCGCCCGACTTTGCCCTGCGCCTGCATCTGCGTGCGCAGGCTGTCGAGCTGCTGCAGGGTCGCCGCCTGGAATTGCGCCAGGCTGGTGGCCAGGTCCTGCCGCGTGGCCTGCGCCGACGCCTGCAGCTGCAGCCGCACTTCGCGTTCGACCCGGTCGATGCGTTCCAGGCTTTGCTGCTGGTGCTGCTGCACCAGCGCCAGGGTGGTGGCGCCATCGCCGGCCGCGCCGCGGGGGCGCAGCAAGATCAGGATCAACAAGGCGATGGCGACGATGGCGGCGCCCAGCAGGCTGTAAAACTCAATGGGGCTCATGGAATCAATCCGGTTTGTTGCGCATCCAGTCGGCCGTCTGATAGAACGATTCCATCAGGCGCACGCGCAGCGATTCTTCGATGCCCGCATCTTCCATGGCCCAGGCCATGGCGCGCAGCCACTGGTCGCGCTCGCTGGTGCCTATGGCGTAGGGCAGGTGGCGCGCGCGCAGGCGCGGGTGGCCGAATTTCTCGATATACAAATCCGGTCCGCCCATCCAGCCCGTGAGGAAGAAATACAGCTTGTCGCGCGAACCGTCCGTCGAGGGCGGATGCATGCCGCGGATGCCGGCGAACTCCGGTTCCAGTTCCATCAAGTCATAAAAACGGTCGACCATGTCGCGCAGCACGGGGGCGCCGCCGATGGTCTCGTACAGGGTGGGGGCAGTGGTATCAGTCATGCCCGCCATGATAGCGCAAGCGCCGGCGCCCCACGCGGCGCCCGCTGCCTCTGCCGCAATAAATGGCAATATACTTGACCACTCAAGCTTTTATCAACTACTATGCAATTTTTAAGCACGGACAAAGAGCATGCCGACCACCGCCCCACCCCACTTGATGCGCAATACCAACTTCCGCTGGCTGCTGGGCGGCGGCCTCGTGTCCATGCTGGGCGACCAGTTCAGCATGCTGGCCCTGCCCTGGCTGGTGCTGAGCCTGACGGGCGATAGCCTCAGCCTGGGCATCGCCGTCGCCCTGATGGGCGCCCCGCGCGCCGTGCTCATCTTGCTGGGCGGCACGGTTGCCGACCGCTACTCGCCCCGGCGCGTGCTGCTGGCGAGCAAATTGGCCAATGCCGCCATCCTGCTGGCCCTGGCCGGGCTGCTGATGCTGGGCCAGGCCAGCCTGGCGCTGGCGTATGCAGCCGCGCTGGCGCTGGGCATCGCTTCCGCCTTCGCCATCCCTGCCGGCACGGCCATCCTGCCGCAAGCCGTGCCGCCGCAAGCGCTGCAGACGGCCAACAGCCTGCAGATGGGCGCGCGCCAGCTGTCCTTGCTGGCCGGCCCCCTGCTGGCGGCGCTCGTGCTGGGCGCCCACGCTGGCGCCCAGCGCACCGGCATGGCGGCGCTGGCCGCCGCCTTTGCCATCGATGCGCTGACGTTTGCGTTCTCCGCCTGGACCTTGCGGCAAGTCAGGCTGCGGCCCCTGGCGGCGGCCGCCGCCCCGCAAGCCATGTGGCGCGACATGGCCGCGGGCCTGGCGATGGTGTGGCGCGACCTGCCCTTGCGCAGCTGCTATATCTACTGGGCCGTGGTGGCGTTCTTCGTCATGGGACCGCTGCAAGTGGCCTTGCCCGTGCTGGCCAGCGAACGCCTGCACGGCGCTGCTGCCCTGGGTTTATTGATGGGCGCGCATGGCGCGGGCACCCTGGCCGGCATGCTGGCGTCCGGCCTGGGCGGCGCCTGGCTGCGCCGCCATTTCGGCGCCACCCTGCTGCTCGTCGATGCCGTCGTGGGCGTGCTGCTGATGGCGCTGGGCCAGATCGCTACCGCCTGGCAGGGCGCGGCCTTGCTGGCCGTCACGGGCCTGCTGGGCGGCTATGTGCAGGTGGCCATCTTTACGTGGATACAGCGGCGCGTGGCGCCCGCCATGCTGGGCCGGGCGATGGCCTTGTTCATGGCCATCTTCCTGGGCCTGGCGCCCCTGTCGGCAGCGGCCACGGGCGCGCTGCTGCGCCGCCTGAGCGTGGGCGAACTGTTCTGCGCCGGCGGCGCCATGCTGCTGGCCGCCGCCGTGGCCGCCGTCCTGTGGACGGACATCCCCCGCATCGCGGGCAGCACTTCCGTAGCATCACCTTGAGAAAGTTCCCCATGGATAAAACACGACAAGCGGCCCTGAAAGCGGCCTACCGGCAACAAGCGCCAGCGCTGGGCATCATCGCGCTGCGCCACTTGCCCAGCGGACGCACCCTGCTTGAACGCAGCCGCAACGCGCCCGGCGCGCTGAACCGCCACCGCTTCGAACTCGCGCTGGGCAAGCACCGCAACGCCCGCCTGCAGGCGGACTGGCGGCGCGATGGAGAAGGGGCCTTCCGCTTCGAGCTGCTCGATGCCGTCACCGTGCCCGACGATCCCGCCTTCGATGCGGACGCCGAACTCGACGCCCTGCTGGCGCTGCACCAGGAGCAGTTGCTGGAGCAAGGACAGACTCGGTATTAAGCGCCTATCCCGGCAGATGAATACATCCGCTGCCGCCCCTCAGAAGCGGGGACTGCGTTGATCGCCGTCGCGTGGCTCGCCACGCGTCCTCCTCACGCCCTGTCCGCGCTCCTGATGCGCTGCCAGCAGAAGACGCTCCCTGCTGGAATAGACTCTCAGCGGCCATGCGTTACACTTGCGCACTCAAGCACTACGCAGTCAACCCAAAGAAAACCATGACCGATTCCACTCCCCCGCCGCCGGACGGCGCCAGCGCGCTGGACTTCTGCCTGCGCCTGGCGCGCGCCCAGGCCGTGCTGGTGCGCCGCTTCGACAGCATCCTGGGCAATTTGCACGGCCTGAGCTTCAGCGATTATCAATTGCTGTACCAGTTGCAGCGTGCGCCCGGCGGCCGCCTGCGCCGCATCGACCTGGCCGAACGCCTGGCGCTGACGGCGTCCGGCATCACGCGCTCGCTGATGCCGCTGGAAAAAATCGGCCTGGTGGCGCGCCAGGCCGATGCGCGCGATGCCCGCGTCGGCTACGCCGTCATCACGGCCGCAGGACAGGCGCTGCTGGTCCACGCGGATGCGACGGCGCAGGCGCTGGGCCAGGAATTGCTGGGCAATGCCAGCGCGGAACAGCTGGCGCCCCTGGCCATGCTGCTGGGCGCCATCGCCGGCAAGCAGCCCGCCAACGGCTGATATTCTCCCTCACACGAGGGCCAGCTTGCGCAAGCGCCGCGTCGACGGCCAGCGCGCCATGCCCGTTTCATCGCGGATGGCGGCGCAGGCGGCCAGCACGCGCGCGCACTCGTCCTCGCGCAAGCCCGCGTTCAGGGTCAGGCGCACCAGCGAGCGGTTTTTCGGCGTGGCCGGCGCGCAGAAGACGGCGCCGTAGATGCCGTGCCGCTGCAGCGCCTTGCGCAGGATCAAGGTATCGGGTTCGCCGCCCGCTTCCAGCGCGATGATCTGCTCCGTGCCGTCGCTGACGTTGTAGCCGAGATCCATCAGCCCCTGGCGCAGCTGCACGCTGTGGCGGCGCAGCGCGGCGCGGCGGGCATCGGCCGCGCGGATGAAGCCGAGCGCCGCGTCGAACCACGCCAGCTCGTGTTCCAGCAGGCAGGAGCTGAAGATGGCGGGCCGCGAGGCGGACAAGAAATAACCCTTGAAACGGGCCGAACAGGTGATCAGCCCGGCCCGGCCCGCAAACGCCTTGGCCAGCGACGCCGTGCGGAAATGCACGCGCCCGGCCAAGCCCTGCTCCACCACCAGGCCCGCGCCCTGCGGACCGTGCGTGCCCAGCGAGTGCGATTCGTCGACGATCAGCATGCTGCCGCTGCGCTCGGCGATTTCCACCATCTCCAGCAGCGGCGCCACGCTGCCATTCGTGCTGTACAGCGCGTCGACGACGATGATGCCGGGGCCATGCTTGTCGAGCTGGCGCTGCAGATGGGCGCCATCGTTGTGCAGGAATGCCACGGGCGCGGCTTGCGCCGACTGCACGCCCTCCCACAGCGAGGCATGCGCCAGCATGTCCAGGTACACGGGAACGCCGGGGCCGGCCAGGCTCTGCAGCAAGCCCACGTTGGCGGCCCAGCCCGATTGCGCCAGCACGCACGCCTCGCTGCCGAGAAAATCCGCCAGCGTGTGCTCGAGGCGGTGCTGGCGGCTGCCTTCCTGCAGGAACACGGACGACATCAGCATGGCGCCGCCGCCCTGCAAGACGCGGGCCTGGGCCGCCAACATCGCCGGCTCGCCCGCGATGTTCAGATAATCATTACCTGCCAGCATGACCGCATCGGCCGGCATCGCTTGCCATTCGTGCAGGTGTTCGCCGCCAAGCAGCTTGTCGATGCGTTCGACGTAATGTTCATCCATGCGCGCGCGCACGAAGGCAGGCAGTTGTTGTTCGGCGTGGACAACGCCGGATGTCAGGGGGGAAAGGGCGTGTGGCATAGGAACTCCTGATTGGTTGCGGGGGAACTACCGCGTCCAACATGCGCGAGCCATTCGGCAAGAGATTGATACAGCTCAACAGTTATGCCGATACTGTGCTGACCGCGAGGGAACCCGCCGATCATGTTGTATTGACACGCCTCAACGAACACATCCCCCGACCATGATGCACGTGCAGTCCTCCCCCGGAACCCGCTGGCAAGGCAGGCTGCTCCAGCCTTTCCTGCATTTCCACGACGCCATCGAACACACGCCCGTGCGGCGCGCCCAAGTGCGCGCGCTGGCCGTCATCGGCGCGCTGGGCATGCCCCTGTACTACGCGCTGTGGACATACCTCTTTCCGCAAGAATATGAATCGCTGCTGTTGCGCACCGTGGCGGCCTTGCTGTTCCTGCCCGCGCTATGGCCGGGCCGCTTCAGCAATACCTGGTTCAGCCTTTACCTGTTCCTGGGGCTGACCTTCGAACTGCCGTTTTTCTTCACGTATATGTTCCTCATGAACCACGCCTCGGCCATGTGGACGCATTCGCTGCTGGTGGCGCTGATCGTGCTGTTCCACTTCGATGCGCGCATCGCCATGCTCGCCTACCTGAGCGGCACCCTGCTGGCCTGCCTGGCGTTTGCCGTGGCCGGCGATCCGGCCTTCCTGCTCAGCCACGAAGTCTTGCAGCAGCTGCCCGTGCACTGGTTCACGATTGCCGTGCTGTCCGTGGTGAAGGTGGGGCGCCATGTGGGCGCGCAGGAAAAACTGGCCGGGCTGGCGGCCGGACTGGGCAGCGTAGCGCACGAGTTGCGCACGCCCCTGGTCAGCGTCGAGGCGAACGTGCGCGGCCTGCAGCGGGGGCTGCAGCAAGACATGCAGCGCGACGGGGAAGGCCCGCCGCCGGACACGGCCAGCGTGGAAGCGCTGGCGCGCATCCAGTTCGAAGTGCGCCATATGCACCACATGATCGATTTGTTCCTGCTCAGCGCCAGCGCCGTCAACCGCAAGCTCGAAGCCAATGAAGCGGTGGCCATGCACGACAGCGTGGCGGCCGTGCTGCGCCGCTATCCGTTTACCAGCACGGCGCAGCGCGACATCGTCCAGGTCGACGTGCGCGCCGATTTCCAGTTTCCGGGCCAGTCCGAACTGTGCGTGGTGATCCTGCTGAACCTGCTGCGCAATGCCTTGAAAAGCATCCAGCGCGCGGGCAAGGGGCGCGTGCGCATCATCATCGATGGCGCGCATCCCGTGCCGCGCCTGCTGTTCATCGACACGGGATGCGGCATCGCGGCCAGCCGCCTGCCGCTGATCTTCGACCGCTTCTATTCGTATCCCGCGCACAATGGCAGCGGCATCGGCCTGGCCCTGTGCCGGCAAATCATGCAAGCCTGGCATGCGCGCATCCGCTGCGTCGCGCGCGAAGGCGCTTACGCCATCTTCGTGCTGGAATTTCCCCAGCCCGTGCCCACGCACCACCGTTTTCCATCCATTCAACGCGCGAGGTGACGCATGCAACTGCCCGTCTACACCCATCCGACCCTGACCGTATTGATCGACGACAGCGATTCCTTCCTGAAAAGCCTGGCGTTCCAGCTCGATCCGGGCCTGGCGCGCAAGACCTTCCACGACACCAGCAGCGCGCTGCACTGGCTGCGCCACAGCACGCAGCTGGGCGAGACGCCCCTGCACGTCAACTTCGACACGCAAAACCTGCCGCCCGACCAGTGCAACGTGGCACTCGACATCGAACGCATCTGGCGCATCAGCGGCCAGGCGCAGCGCTTTGCCGTGCCGTCCGTGCTGGTCATCGATTATTCGATGCCGCAGATGAATGGCCTGGAATTCTGCCAGGCCGTGCGCGACTTGCCGTGCAAGAAGATTCTATTTACGGGCGCAGCCGATGAAAAGGTGGCCGTGACGGCCTTTAACCGGGGCTTGATCGACCGCTACATCAAGAAGAGCGACGATGATGCGCTCGACAGCCTGGAACAGGAAATCCATGCGCTGCAGCGCGAGTTCTTCCTGCAGCAATCGGAGACCGTGCGCGACTTGCTGATGCTGCACGACTACAGTTTCCTGCAAGACGAAGCGCTGGCTGCCGTCGTGCACGAGCTGTGCCAGCGCCATGGCTTTGTCGAATACTATATCTTTCCCAACCCCAGCGGCATCCTGTTCTTCACGCGCGACGGCCACGCCAAGCTGATGATCATCGAGACGGAACGCAGCCTGCACACGCAGTACGAAATGGCGCGCGACAGCGATGCGCCCGAGTCACTGCTGCTGGCCCTGCTGGAAATGCGCGTGATTCCGTATTTTTCCGACGCCGACAGCGACGGCATGTATGCGGCGCAGATCGGCGAAAACTGGTTCCGCTACTGCGCCGCGCCCACCATCTGCCTGGGCCGCGTGACCTACTTTTGGGCCCTGTTCGACGTGCCGGCGCACCAGCTGGGGCAGCCGGTCATGTCCTACGCGCAATTCCTGCGCGCGGGGGCGGGCGACAGCGTCAGCGCGTAGTCGCTACATCAGCCTTCGCGCAGGGTCTGCAGCGGCGGATGCTTCAAGACATTGCGCAAGCCCAGCCAGCCGCCCGCGATCGCGCACAGGGCGCCGGCCAGCAGGCCGAAGGCCCACACGCCGGGGGCGAAGCTCCAGGCGAACTTGAACTGGTAGGTGGCCAGGGCCCAGCCCATGGCGGCCGCGCCCGTGGCCGCCAGCAAGCCGGCCAGCGCGCCCACGAGCGAAAACTCGATCAGCTGCGCCTGTGCCAGCTGGCGCCGCGTGGCGCCCAGCGCGCGCAGCAGGCCCGCTTCGCGCGTGCGCTCGTCCTGCGAACCCATCAGGGCCGCATACAGCACCAGCAAGCCCGACGCCAAGGTGAAGGCAAACAGGAATTCCACGGCCGTCACCACCTGGTCCAGCACGCCCTGGATCTGTTTCAGCACGCCGCCCACGTCCACCACCGTCAGGTTCGGATAGTCGCGCAGCAGGGCGTTGCCCAGGTCCGCCTGCGCGGGCGGCAGGTGGAAGGCCGTGATCCACGTCTGCGGCGTGTCCGCCATGGCGGCAGGATTGATGATGACAAAGAAATTGACGCGCATCGAACCCCACTCCAGCTTGCGCAAACTGGTAATCGCCGCCTCCACAGGCTGGCCCGCGATATCGAAGCGCAGCTTGTCGCCCAGCTTCAATTTCAAGGTCTTGGCGATGCCCTCCTCCACCGACGCTTCGGCAGGTGCGCCCGCTGCATTGCTGAACCACTTGCCGGCGACGAGCCTGTTTTCTTCCTGCATGGCGGCCATCGTCGACAGGTTGAATTCGCGGTCGGCCAGGCCCTTGGCGCGGTCATCCTCGTAAGTGCTTTCCGTGATGACGTTGCCGTTCACGGCCACCAGGCGCCCCCGTATCATCGGATACAAAGGCGCGTTGGCCACGCCGGCCTGGGCCAGGCGCGCGGCAATCGGGTCTTTCTGCTCGGGCAGGATATTGATCATGAAGCGGTTCGGCGCATCGGGCGGCGTGGCGTTGCGCCAGGCCACCATCAAGTCGCCCCGCACCACCGTCAGCAGCAGCAAGGCCATCAGGCCCAGGGCCAGGGACACCACCTGGATGACGGTGGCGCCCGGACGCCGCTGCAAGGACGTGACGGCAAAGCGCCAGCCCTGGTGGTTGAAGGCGCCGCGCAGGGTTTTCAGCGAGCGGATGCCCAGCCAGCCGGCCAGGCCGAACAGGGCAAAGCCGCCCAGGAAACCGGCCGCCGTCAGCAAGGCCAGCTTCACGTCGCCCGCCTGCCACAGGAGCAGCACGACGAAGGCGGCAATGCCCAGGCCGTAGGTGGCCAGGGCCAGCGCCTGCGGCGGCTCCTGTTCGCGGCGGATCACCCTGTTATGGGGAACATTGCGCAACTGCAAAATCGGCGGCAGGGCAAAGCCCAGCAGCAAGAGCATGCCGGTGGCCACGCCCTGCAGCGCGGGCAGCATGGAGACGGGCGGCAAGTCGCTCTGCACCAGCTTGCCAAGCAGTTCCAGCAGCACCAGGTGGCCGCCGAAGCCCACGGCCACGCCCACCACGCTGCCCGCCAGGCCGACCAAGAGAAACTCGATCACGTACATGGCCGTCACCTGGTTTTGCGTCAGGCCCAGGCAGCGCAGCATGGCGCAGGCGTCCAGGTGGCGCAGCATGAAGCGGCGCGCCGCCATGGCCACGGCGACGGCGGCCAGCATGGCCGACAGCAGGCCGACGAGGGACAGGAAACGGTCGGCGCGGTCCAGGGTCGATTGCATCTGCGGGCTGCCCGATTCCAGCGATTCGATGCGCACGCCCTTGATGGCCTGCGTCTTGATCTGGCTTTCCAGCCAGGCTTGATATTGCGCAAGCTCGGCCGCCTTGGCGGGCGGCGCCGACAGCAACAGCCGGTACGACACGCGCGAACCGTTCTGCACCAGCGCCGTGGCGGCCAGGTCGCTCAAGGGCAGCATCACGCGGGGAGCGAAATTCAGGAACGAGGCGCCGCGGTCCGGCTCGCTGGCAATCAGTTGCGTGACGGTAAATGCCTTGTCGCCCAGGGTCAGGGTGTCGCCCAGCTTTGCCTTCAGGCTGGAGAGGATGGCCGCGTCGACCCACACGGCGCCCGGCGCCGGCACCAGGCTGGTGGGCTGGCCCACGGCATCCTGCGCCTCGCTCGGCTTCGTCGTGATTTTCAGCTTGCCCCGCTGCGGGTAGCCGGGCGAGACGGCCTTGATGGACGCCAGCTGCGACAGCGACTGCTCGCCCTCGCCCGCCTGCGCCATGCTGGGAAACGTCACTGTGTCGGCCAGGAGGAAACCGCGCTTGAGCGCCTCGGCCCGCCATGCCCCATTGACGGGCTGGTCGGCGCTGATGACCAGGTCGGCGCCCAGCAACTGGTGCGCGTCGCGGTTCAGGCCCGCGCGCAGGCGGTCGACGAAAAAGCCCACGGCCGACAGGGCCGCCACGGCCACGATCAGCGCGACGAGCAGGAAACGCAGTTGCCCGGCGCGCCAGTCGCGTCCGGTCATTTTGAGGGAGAGGCGGAGCATGGGCGGCGGGTCTTTATAGAGTTACTGCGCGCTGCCGTGGGCGGCGGCGTGCTGCGCGAAATACGCATCGACGGTAGCGAGGAAGGCGTCTTTCCGCGCCTGCGGCAGGAAGGCGGCAATGAAACCGTTGCGCGCCAGGCGCTGCGCGTGGGACAGGCCCAGCGGCAAGGCATCGAAGATGGCGTCGAAATTGTCGTTCATGTAGCCGCCGAAATACGCGGGATCGTCCGAGTTCACCGTCACCAGCAGGCCCGCGTCGAGCAGTTGCACCAGGTTATGGTCATGCATCTGGTCGAACACGCGCAGCTTGGTGTTCGACAGCGGGCACACGGTCAGCGCCACCTGTTCGCGCGCCAGGCGGGCCGTCAGTTCCGCGTCTTCCAGGCAGCGCACGCCGTGGTCGATGCGTTCCACTTGCAGGTCGTCGAGCGCCGTGCGGATGTAGGCGGGCGGGCCTTCCTCGCCCGCATGGGCCACCAGGTGCAGGCCCAGCTCGCGGCAACGGGCAAACACGCGCGAGAATTTCTCGGGCGGATTGCCCACTTCCGAGGAATCGAGGCCGACGCCGATGAATTTGTCGCGGTGCGGCAAGGCGTCCTCGAGGGTATCGATGGCTTCCGCTTCGCTCAAATGGCGCAGGAAGCACAGGATCAGGGCCGCGCTGACGGGGCTGTCCTGGCAGGCGCGGTAGATGCCGTTGATCACGTCGGCGATGGGCACGCCGCGCGCCGTGTGCGTTTGCGGGTCGAAGAATATCTCCGTGTGCAAGACGTTATCGGCCTCGGCGCGCAGCAGGTAGGCGCGCGTCATGTCGTAGAAATCCTGCTCTTTCAAGAGCACGCTTGCGCCAGCGTAATAAATGTCGAGAAAAGACTGTAAATCCGTAAAAGCATAGGCACTGCGCAAGTGTTCCACCGATTCATAGCCCAGTGGCACGCCATTGCGTTCGGCCAGTGCGAAAATCAGTTCTGGTTCCAGCGAGCCTTCGATATGGATATGCAGCTCGGCCTTCGGCATGCCGCGTACGATCGCGCGCAATTGTGGGTTCATCTTGGGTGTTCCTTATAGGGTGTCGATAACAATGCTGGCAGGCGCGCGGGGCGCGCAGGGCCATCAAACATGCAGGCATCTTAGCGCAAGATGACGCGCCTCACCGGCGCCCGGGCGCCGCGGCGCCGGCTGCAGCAGCGGCATGGCCGGCACCGGCACGTGCTGGCGAATTGTCGTATGATGGTTTAAAAGGCACAAAAAGGTTCATTGAAATCGCTGAAAAATTTGATGTTTTATCCAATTAAATCAACAATTTACAAACAAGTTTTAAGGATATGCCGACATATCTTTTGACTTCCTGATCCTTTAGAGCAATAATAAATTTCATGGGGTAAAAGTAGGTGCAGCAAGCGCTATCAACAGTGAAAAAAAGCCGGCTGGCCACGTCAGCACACGGCATCAAGCGCCAGTTTTTTGGTCCGGGCAATCCGGACTCGCAAAGACAGCCGGGCTTGAAACAACAATAAAAATCGATACGGGGTACAGGAAAAGTTCAGACGGCAAGCCCAGGCGAGTGCCAGGCGGGCGGCCATGGTGACTGGCAGTTCAGGTTTACATTAAAGGACATTGACATGACCATTTTTGATAACTATGCAGCACGCTACGAGCGCACCCGCGAAGAGGAAATGTCGCTCACCGAGTACTTGGCCCTGTGCAAGAAGGACAAGCTGACGTATGCCAGCGCGCCCGAACGCATGCTGGCCGCCATCGGCGAGCCGCAGCTGGTCGACACGCGCAACGATACGCGCCTGTCGCGCATCTTCGCCAACAAGATCATCAAGATCTACCCCGCCTTCCGCGAGTTCTACGGCACCGAGGAAGTCATCGAGCAGGTGGTCTCCTACTTCCGCCACGCGGCGCAAGGCCTGGAAGAACGCAAGCAGATCCTGTATTTGCTGGGGCCTGTGGGCGGCGGCAAGTCGTCGATCGCGGAAAAGCTCAAGTCGCTGATGGAACACGTGCCCTTCTACTGCCTGAAAGGCTCGCCCGTCAACGAATCGCCGCTGGGCCTGTTCAACGAGGAAGAGGACGGCACCATCCTGGAAGAGGATTACGGCATCCCCCGCCGCTACCTGCGCAACATCCCCAGCCCGTGGGCCGTCAAGCGCCTGCATGAATACAATGGCGACATCAACCAGTTCCGCGTCGTCAAGCGCTATCCGTCCGTGCTGAAACAGATCGCCATCTCGAAAACGGAACCGGGCGATGAAAACAACCAGGATATTTCCTCGCTGGTGGGCAAGGTCGACATCCGCAAGCTGGAAGACTATGCGCAGGACGACCCGGACGCCTACAGCTATTCGGGCGGCCTGTGCCTGGCCAACCAGGGCCTGATGGAATTCGTGGAAATGTTCAAGGCCCCCATCAAGGTGCTGCACCCCTTGCTGACGGCCACGCAGGAAGGCAATTACAAGGGCACGGAAGGTTTCGGCGCCATTCCGTTCGACGGCATCATCCTGGCCCACTCGAACGAGTCGGAATGGAAGACATTCAAGAACAACCGCAACAACGAAGCGTTTCTTGACCGTATCTATATAGTCAAGGTGCCGTACTGCCTGCGCGTATCCGATGAAATCAAGATCTACGACAAGCTGGTGGCCAACTCCTCGCTGGTCAAGGCCCCGTGCGCGCCCGGCACCCTGCGCATGATGGCGCAGTTCGCCATCCTGTCGCGCCTGAAAGACCCGGAAAACTCCAGCATCTTCTCGAAGATGCTCGTCTACGATGGCGAAAACCTCAAGGATACGGACCCGAAAGCCAAGTCCATGCACGAGTACGTCGATTACGCGGGCGTGGACGAGGGCATGAACGGCCTGTCGACGCGCTTTGCCTTCAAGATCCTGTCGAAAGTGTTCAACTTTGACAATTCCGAAGTGGCCGCCAATCCCGTGCACTTATTATATGTACTGGAACAGCAGGTCGAGCGCGAGCAGTTCGCGCCGGAACTCGAGCAGCGCTACTTCTCCTATATAAAAGAGCACCTGGCGCAGCGCTATGTGGAATTCATCGGCAAGGAGATCCAGACGGCTTACCTGGAAAGCTATTCGGAATACGGCCAGAACATCTTTGACCGCTACGTGACGTTTGCCGATTTCTGGATACAGGACCAGGAATACCGCGATCCGGACACGGGCGAAAGCTTCGACCGCGAATCGCTGAACAATGAACTCGAGAAGATCGAAAAGCCGGCGGGCATTTCCAATCCGAAAGACTTCCGCAATGAAATCGTGAATTTCGGACTGCGCGCGCGGGCGTCGAACGGCGGCAAGAATCCCGCCTGGACCAGTTATGAAAAGTTCCGCACCGTGATCGAGAAGAAAATGTTTTCGAATACGGAGGAATTGCTGCCCGTGATTTCCTTCAATGCCAAGGCCAGCGCCGACGATGCCAACAAGCACGCCGACTTCGTGGCCCGCATGGTGGAAAAAGGCTACACGGCCAAGCAGGTACGCCTGTTATGCGAATGGTACTTGCGCGTACGCAAGTCATCCTAGCGCGGACAGCGGGCGCGCTCCCGTCCGGTGACTGGCGGGGCGCGCAAGACGAGAAGCAAGGAGGCACCCTTTGACATACCTCATCGACAGGCGCTTGCAAAGCAAGAACAAATCCGCCGTCAACCGCGAGCGTTTCCTGCGGCGTTACAAGGGCCAGATCAAGGATGCCGTGGGGCGCGCCATCAAGGGGCGCTCGATCACGGACGTCGAGAATGGCGAGAAGGTCAGCATCCCCGTCAAGGACGTGGGCGAACCCGCGTTCGGCCACGCGCACGGCGGCGTGTGGGAAGTGGTCAATCCCGGCAACAAGGAATACCTGAAGGGCGACCAGATCGCCCGCCCGAAAGGCGGCGGTGGCGGCGGACGGGGCAAGGCGGGCAACAGCGACGAGACGACGGAAGACGACTTCATCTTCGAATTGTCGCGCGAAGAATTCATGAATTATTTCTTCGAGGACCTGGAGTTGCCGCACATGGTGAAAACCCAGCTGACGGCCACGACGGAATTCAAGAACCAGCGCGCCGGCTACAATATGTCGGGCACGCCATCGAACATCCATGTGCTGCGCTCCTTGCGCGGCGCGCTGGGCCGGCGCATCGCCGTCGGCGGCGGCGCCCGCAAGCAACTGGCGCGCGCCGAGGAAGAACTGGCCGAACTGCTGCACGAAGGCGTGCCCGACAGCGATCCCCTCGTGGTGGAACTGCGCCGTTTGATCCACCACCTGCATACGCGCCTGCTGGCCATCCCCTTCATCGACCCGTTCGATTTGCGCTACAGCAATCGCATCAAGGTGCCCAAGCCCATGACGCAAGCCGTCATGTTCTGCATCATGGACGTGTCCGGTTCCATGGACGAGTCGCGCAAGGACACGGCCAAGCGCTTCTTCATCCTGCTGTACCTGTTCCTCAAGCGCGCCTACGACAAGATCGAGGTGGTCTTCATCCGCCACCATACGGCGGCCGCGGAAGTGAGCGAGCATGAATTCTTCAATTCGCGCGAGTCGGGCGGCACCGTCGTGTCTTCCGCCTTGCACTTGCTCAATACCATCATCGACGAACGCTATGGCGCCGGGCAGTGGAACAGCTATGTGGCGCAGGCGTCCGACGGCGACAACTGGGACAACGATTCCGTGCTGTGCCGCCAGTTGCTGATCAACACCATCATGCCCAAGGTGCAGTACTACACCTATGTCGAGATCACGGACGGCCCGCAGCAAAACCTGTGGGAGCAGTACGCGGGCGTGCTCGACCACCACGCCCATTTCGCCATGCAAAAGATCGTCACGCCGGCCGATATCTACCCGGTCTTCCGCGAACTGTTCAAGAAACAGGTGAAATGATGAGTGCAGCCTTTGACCGCGCCAGCAACACCCCGGGCGAACCGTTCGTGCGCCTGCGCCATCCGAACGCCCTGCCCGAGCAGTCGGAATGGACGTTCGAACTGATCGAGCAAATCCACGAGGAAATCCGCCGGGTGGCGAAACAGTTCGGCCTCGACACCTATCCGAACCAGCTGGAAATCATCACGGCCGAGCAGATGATGGATGCCTACACCTCGGTCGGCATGCCCGTCTCGTACAACCATTGGTCGTTCGGCAAGCATTTCCTATCGACCGAGAAAAGCTACAAGCGGGGGCAGATGGGCCTGGCCTACGAGATCGTCATCAACTCGAACCCCTGCATCGCCTATTTAATGGAGGAAAACAGCCTGACCATGCAGTCGCTGGTGATCGCGCATGCGGCGTATGGCCACAACTCCTTCTTCAAGGGCAACTATCTGTTCCGCGCCTGGACGGACGCGGACGCCATCATCGACTACATGGTGTTTGCCAAGAATTACATCGCCGAATGCGAACAGCGCCATGGCGTCGACGCCGTGGAACTGCTGCTCGATTCCTGCCACGCCATCCAGAACTATGGGGTGGACCGCTACAAGCGCCCCGCGAAGCTGTCGATGGCCAAGGAATACGCGCGCCAGAAGGAGCGCGAAGAATACGTGCAGTCGCAGATCAACCAGCTGTGGCGCACCCTGCCCCGGCGCGACGAGGACGAGGACGACGGCGAACAGCGCAAGGCGGCGCCCCGCTTTCCGCCCGAACCCGAGGAAAACCTGCTGTACTTCATTGAAAAGTATGCGCCGCTGCTGGAGCCCTGGCAGCGCGAGATGGTGCGCATCGTGCGCAAGATTTCCCAGTACTTCTATCCGCAGCGGCAAACCCAGGTGATGAACGAGGGCTGGGCCACGTTCTGGCACTACACGATATTGAACCAGCTGTACGATGAAGGCGTGGTGGGCGACGGCTTCATGATGGAGTTTCTGAAAAGCCATACCAACGTGGTCTACCAGCCGCCCATCGACAGCCCCCATTACAGCGGCATCAATCCGTATGCGCTGGGTTTTGCCATGATGAGCGACATCCGCCGCATCTGCGAGCACCCGACCGACGAAGACCGCGCCTGGTTCCCCGACATGGCCGGCACCGACTGGCGCAAGAGCCTGGACTTTGCCATGCGCAATTTCAAGGATGAAAGCTTCATCGCCCAGTACCTGTCGCCCCAGCTGATCCGCGAATTCCATTTCTTTGCCGTGCTCGATGACGACAAGAATGAAAAACTGGCCATTTCCGCCATCCACGACGATGCCGGCTACCGCTACGTGCGCCAGCAGCTGGCCGAGCAGTACAACCTGGGCAACCGCGAACCGAACATCCAGGTCTGGTCCGTCAATACGCGCGACGACCGCGCATTGACCTTGCGCCATATGCAATTCCAGCGCCGCCCATTGAACCAACAGGCGGCGGAAGTGATCAAACACGTGGCAAGGCTATGGGGCTTCGATGTGCACCTCGATACGGTCGATCCCCAGGGCGTGGTCCTGGGCACCTTGAATTGCCGGCGCGAGAAGCGCAACCGCCGCGACGATCCGCCGGCACGAGCGTAACATGGTCTTCTTGGCAATAATTTTAGCAAGAATATAAGCGCTTCCTATGCCCGCATAGGAATTCAATATGGCCTGGCGGCGTCAAAACGGCCGCCAGGGCCGTCTTTTTTGACCTGGATGAAGTTCCTTTCGCACCCGTTTGGTGCGTGTGCAAGGCTAAGTGGTCTGGTTCCGAGGCAAAACATTTCCAAAAAGAAAGATTTTCCTCCAAATTTAGCAGTTTCCATATTGAATATCACGAAATATAATTCCGCCATATGGGCACATGGAAGAACTTAGCAGTGGTAGCCCAAAACGGCTGTAAAAAACAGATAAGACCGCCTTTTTTTATGTCCGAAAGCGTGCAAAGATGACATAAGCAAGTACGTTTTCCGGGCGCAAAAGCGCCAAAAATTTAACCGGTTTTAGGCGTTAAAAATCTGTGTAAAATAAAGAATTCGTATGTATAATTCGGCGACGTCCCGGATACGGCTGGAGCTTTGTGTCGTCATTTTGGGGTTCAGTTGCAAGACAAGAGATGGTATTTGGAGAAAGCAGGCATGAATTTTTCGAACGAGAAAAGTCCCAAGAACTACACAGGCATAACTGTCGTTGTCCTGCTGCACGTTCTCGCGGCTTACGGGATCGCGACGGGCTTGGGCAAGCGGTTAGTTACCAAAATGATGGAACCGGTTGAAACCAAGATTATCGAGGAAGTCAAACCGCCTCCACCGAAGGATCTTCCACCGCCACCACCGCCGCCAGAAATGAAGGCGCCACCGCCGCCATTCATTCCGCCAGTCGAGGTGAACGTGCAGCAGCCGCCGCCACAACAGAACGTGATTGCAAATACGACTGCTGTGAAGCCAGCCACGAATGTATTGGCACCGCCAGCACCGCCTGCACAGCCTGCGCCAACTCCTGGACCAGCCAAATCGGTGCGTACGCCGGCCGTGGTTGACTTCAGTGTCTGCGAAAAACCGGCTTATCCAAAGTCGTCGCAGCGCAATGAGGAAACCGGTGTGGTGACACTGTCGTTCCTGATCGGTGTAGACGGCAAGGTCGCTGATTCGAAGATCGTGAAGTCCAGCGGCTTCAGAGACCTGGACAAAGCTGCGGTGCAAGGTATCAGCCGCTGTACATTTAAGCCGGCAACAGTAGACGGCAAGCCGGAACAAGGCTGGCAGCAAATGCAATACGTTTGGTCGCTGGATTAAAACCCGAGACAGTTATCCCCTGTCTCACACCATGATTTCGTTGTCATTACGTTCAGCGATCTGTTATTTTTAATTTTGGAGGAAGCATGTTTAAGAATACCCGTTTGTCCGCATTTTTTGCCGCGGTTCTGTTGTCCGTCACCGCTACTACCGCTCTGGTAGCAGCACCGGCATTCGCTGACGCGCCAGCATCGGCTGCCGCTTCGGCTCCTGCGGCAGACGCTGCACCAGCTCCAGCTGCCGCAGATGCAGCCGCTCCAGCAGCAGCTCCAGCCGCTGACGCAGCCGCTCCAGCCAAAACCGAAGAAGTGCACAACCCGTTCGGCCTGTCCGCAGTATGGGACGGCGGCTTCGTGCCACGCGCTACCCTGATCATCCTGTCGATCATGTCGATCGGCAGCTGGTACATCATCATCACGAAACTGCTGGATCAAATGAAGATCTTCAAGCAAGCCAAAGAAGCCGCTTCCAAATTCTGGAAAGCTCCTTCGATCGCTGCTGGTTCGGCAACCCTGAGCGAAGGCTCGCCATTCCGCTTCATCGCTGAATCGGGCACCAAGGCAACGGCTCACCATGACGGCGCCCTGCTGGAACAAATCGACCTGTCGACCTGGGTGACGATGTCGATCCAGCGCGCTTCGGACAAAGTCCAATCGCGTCTGCAAGATGGCCTGTCGTTCCTGGCAACCGTTGGTTCGACCGCACCGTTTATCGGTCTGTTCGGTACCGTTTGGGGTATTTACGGCGCGCTGACCGCTATCGGCATGACCGGTAACGCATCGATCGACAAAGTTGCAGGTCCAGTTGGTGAAGCACTGATCATGACCGCTTTCGGTCTGCTGGTCGCCGTTCCTGCCGTTCTGGGTTACAACTGGCTGGTGCGTCGTAACAAATCCGCAATGGAAGACATCCGCTCGTTCAGCGCCGACGTTCACTCGGTTCTGGTTTCCGGCGTAATGTCGACCAGCGAAGCTGGCCGTGCTGCCGGCGCTAAAAAGATCGGATAAGAATCATGTCGATGTCCGTCGGCTCCGACAGCGGAGATGAAGATCAAGTAATGTCAGAAATCAACACGACGCCGCTCGTCGACATCATGTTGGTTTTGCTGATCATTTTCTTGATCACGAGTCCGGTTGTCCTCAAGCTGCAGAAAATCGATCTGCCGATTGAGGCCAATCAAGCCCTGCAAACCAAACCAGAGAACGTCAACATCGTTGTTAACAAGGATGGCGAGATCTACCTGGGCCAGACCAGACTGAAAGACACGAACGAACTGTTCGATTATCTTAAAGTTGAAGCAGTGAAAGTACCGCAGCCGGAAGTACACGTTCGTGGCGACCAAGAAACACGCTACGAATCGATCGGCCGGGTTATTTACACGACCCAACGTGCCGGGATCCAGAAGGTCGGCTTCATCACCGAACCACCTGACAAGGGCTGATAGCAACTGGCAGCGGCGTCCCGGCAACATGGGGACGCCGCTGCCGGAAGCTGACCGGGCGGCAGTTTCGCCCGGTGCTTCGTTGGACTTCTTAAAGGAAACACTATGAGTATGAATGTCGGTTCGGGAAGCGCAGCAGGCGCGGATCCGGAACCAATGATGGAACTGAACATGACGCCCCTCATCGACGTGATGCTGGTGCTGATTATCATGTTGATCATCACGATTCCTAAGCAAAACCACTCGGTGAACTTGAACATGCCGGTCGGCACGCCGCCGCCACCGACAACCGAACCAGTGGTCGTCACGATCGATGTCGATTTTGACGGTACGATCCTGTGGGACAATCAGGTCATTCCTGACCGCGCTTCGCTGGAAGCCAAGCTGAGCAACGTTGCTGCGCAAGCAGACCAGCCGGAAGTGCATCTGCGTCCGAACAAGCTGGTGGAATACAAAGTCGTCGCCGGTGTGATGGCGTCGGCGCAGCGTCTGGGCGTGACCAAAATCGGTCTGGTCGGCAACGAGCAATTCCAGTAAGCTGCAACAATCAGGTTCTCTTTACATCCGAATAGGCAGGACTTCCTGCCTATTCGCTTTTTACTGAAAGACTTTCTTATGTCCAAGTTTCGTCTCGCTCATCTCGGCCTCGTCATGGCCGCTATCGGTTTTACCGCAGCAACTCCCGTAATCGGCCTGGGCTCGCTGGCATACGCCGCGGACACCGTGCGTGCCGAAGTGGGCAAGCCACTGCAAGAAGCGCAAAAACTCGCTAGCAGCGGCAAAAACAAGGAAGCGCTGGCCAAGCTGCGCGAAGCTGACAGCGTCGGCGGCAAGACTGCCTTTGAAAGCTACCAGATCGAACGCGTACGCGCTTCGGCCGCTGCCGGCGCCGGCGATACCGGTGCCGCCATCAAGGCCTTTGAAGCCGTCATCAATTCCGGCCGCCTGAGCGCCGCCGAATCCCCCAAATTCACGCAAGGCCTGGCCGGCATGTACTACCGCGCCAAGGACTGGCCGAACGCCATCACCTGGTTCAACCGCTCCCTGAAAGACAAGGACGATCAGCAAACGCGCGACTACCTGATCCAGGCCTACTATTCGAGCGGCAACTACGCGGCAGCAGCGAAAGAACTGCAAGCGCGCGGCGGCAACTCGGAAGCGAGCCTGCAAATGCTGGCCAACATCCAGCTGAAGCAGAACGACAAGGCCGGCTACGTGACCACCCTGGAAAAACTGGCTGGCAGCTATCCCAAGACCAGCTACTGGGCCGACCTGCTGAACCGCGTCTCGGGCAAGCCTGGCTTCTCGCAACGCCTGGGCCTGGACGTACAGCGCCTGCGCCTGGCCAATGGCCTGTTCACCAAGCCGTCCGAATACATGGAAATCAGCCAGCTGGCCTTGCAAGCGGGCAATCCGGGTGAAGCGCTGAGCATCATCGACCAGGGCTACAAAAAAGGCGTGCTGGGCACGGGCGCCGACGCGCCGCGTCACCAGCGCCTGAAAGACCTGGCCCTGAAAACCCAGGCTGACCTGAAAGCCAGCGCCGCCAAGTCGGAAGCGGAATACGTGAAGAACAAGGACGCCGACAGCTTGAGCAAGCTGGGCTTTGCTCTGGTCTACGACGGCCAGGCCGACAAGGGCCTGGGCTTGATGAACGATGCCGTGAAACTGGGTACGGCCAAGTATGCGGAAGAAGCCAAGCTGCACCTGGGCATCGCTTACATTCACGCTGGCAAGAAAGCCAATGCCACGACGGCATTCAAGGCCGTCAAGGGCACGGATGGCGCGGCTGACCTGGCCCGTTACTGGACCTTGATGAACAAGTGATCGGCATCGGACCCAGGCTGCTGCCGCTCGCTGCACCCGGGTTCGACGTCGAGAGTACCTTGAATCAGTACTGAAGCGTTGCCAGCTCACCCGCTGGCAACGCTTTTTGTTATTTCAGCAGTGAAATTCGCCCCGCGCCCGCCCTGCCGGGTGTGCATCCCTGAAACAGTCCGTATAATCCCCCTTTTGGCACAGTTTTTCATCAGATTCCTATGAAGGTATTCCGCGGACTTCCCAATGCCCAGGCACGAGCGCCTTGCGCTCTGACCATCGGCAATTTTGACGGTGTCCACATCGGCCATCAAGCCTTGCTGGCGCGCGTGCGCGGCGCGGCGACCGAACTCGGCATTGAAGCGGCCGTGATGACGTTCGAACCGCATCCGCGCGAATTCTTCGCGCAGCGCGCGGGCGACCTGTCGAAAGCGCCGCAACGCATCGCCAACCTGCGCGACAAGCTGCAATCGCTGGACGACGCCGGCATCGACCGCGTCGTCGTCGAGCACTTCAGCGCCCAGTTCGCCGCCTTGACGCCGCAGGAATTCACGGAAAAAGTCCTCGTCGACGGCTTGCACGTGAAATGGCTGATGGTAGGCGACGATTTCTGCTATGGCGCCCGGCGCGCCGGCGACGTGGCCATGCTGCAGGAAGCGGGCCGCCAGTACGGTTTCCACGTGGAAACCTTGCCGACGGTGATGAATGGCAGCACGCGCATCTCGTCTTCCGCCGTGCGCCTGGCCCTGGCCGCCGGCGATTTCCCGCTGGCCACGCAGTTGCTGGGCCATCCATACGCCATTTCCGGCCATGTGATCCACGGCCAGAAGCTGGGCCGCACCCTGGGTTTCCCCACCTTGAACCTGCGCGTGGCGCACCGCCCCGCCCTGTCCGGCGTCTTCATCGTGCAAGTGCACGGCCTGGCGCCGCAGCCGCTGCCCGCCGTGGCCAGCCTGGGCGTGCGCCCCACGGTCGACGACAGCGGCCGCGTCTTGCTGGAAGTGCATCTGTTTGATTTCGCCCAGTCCTGCTACGGCAAGCTGGTGCGCGTGGAGTTTCTGGAAAAGCTGCGCGACGAAGAAAAGTACGACGACCTGCCCACCCTGACGGCCGCCATCGAGCGCGACTCGAACCAGGCGCGCGCTTATTTCGAACAGCGCAGCGGTGCCATTACCGCCACCGACCGAATTTGACGCCGGCCAACTCCGCCGCCTGGCGGCTCCTGCCGCCGCAAACCATTCAATATCATTAAAGAAGATTATGTCCGATCAAAACAAGCCAGCCACGCCCAAGCCGAACAAGAAGCCTGAAAGCAAATACCCGGTCAACATGACGGAAACCCCGTTCCCCATGCGCGGCGACATGGCCAAGCGCGAGCCGCAATGGGTACAGCAATGGCAAGACAAGAAAATCTACGAGCGCGTGCGCAAGGCGGCCGCCGGCCGGCCGAAATTCATCCTGCATGACGGCCCGCCGTACGCGAATGGCGACATCCACCTGGGCCACGCCGTCAACAAGATCCTGAAGGACATGGTCGTCAAGTCGCGCTCGCTGGCCGGCTTCGACGCGCCCTACGTGCCGGGCTGGGATTGCCACGGCATGCCGATCGAGATCCAGATCGAAAAACTGCACGGCAAGAACCTGCCGACGGCCGAAGTGCTGGAAAAGGCCCGCGCCTACGCCAACGTGCAGGTCGAGCGCCAGAAAAAAGACTTCATCCGCCTGGGCGTGCTGGGCGAGTGGGACAACCCGTATCTGACCATGGCGCACGGCAATGAAGCGGACGAACTGCGCGCGCTGGGCAAACTGCTGGAAAAAGGCTATGTCTACCGCGGCCTGAAGCCCGTCAACTGGTGCTTCGACTGCCAGTCGGCGCTGGCCGAGGCGGAAGTGGAATACGCGGAAAAACGCGATCCCGCCATCGACGTCGGCTTCAAGTTCGCCGAGCCGGAAAAACTGGCGGCCGCCTTCGGCCTGCCATCGCTGCCGACCGATAACGGCTTCATCGTCATCTGGACCACCACGCCGTGGACCATCCCGTCGAACCAGGCCCTGAACGTGCACCCGGAAGTCAAGTACGCGCTGGTGAAAGCCGAGCGCGATGGCCAGCCGCTGCTGCTGATCCTGGCGCAGGACCTGGTCGTGGCCAGCCTGGCGCGCTTCAAGCTGGACGGCACGACCATCGCCACCTGCGACGGCGCGGCCCTGGCCGGCATCAGCTTCCGCCACCCGCTGCATGCCAGCGATGCGTTCTACGACCGCCTGTCGCCCTTGTACCTGGCCGAATACGTGACCACGGAAAGCGGTACGGGCGTGGTGCACTCGGCGCCCGCCTACGGCCTGGACGACTTCATCTCGTGCAAGGCGCACGGCATGAAGGACGACGACATCATCAAGCCCGTCATGGGCGACGGCAAATTCGCCTCCACCCTGCCCTTGTTCGGCGGCATGACCATCTGGGAAGCGTCCAAGCCGATCTGCACCGCCCTGCGCGAAGCGGGCGCGCTGTTCGAAGTCAAGATGTTCGACCACAGCTACATGCATTGCTGGCGCCATAAGACGCCGATCATCTACCGCGCCACCTCGCAGTGGTTCGCCGGCATGGACGTGACGCCGAAGGACGGCGGCGCGACCCTGCGCGAGACGGCACTGCAAGGCATCGCCGACACCGAGTTCTTCCCGGACTGGGGCCAGGCGCGCCTGCACGGCATGATCGCCAACCGTCCCGACTGGACCCTGTCGCGCCAGCGCCAGTGGGGCGTGCCGATGGCCTTCATCGTGCACAAGGAAACGGGCGACCTGCATCCGCGCACGCCGGAATTGCTGGAGCAAGTGGCCAAGCTGATCGAAAAAGACGGCATCGAGGCCTGGCAGGCGCTGGACCTGAAAGACCTGATCGGCGACGAAGCGGCCATCTACGCGAAGAACAAGGACACCCTGGACGTGTGGTTCGATTCCGGCGCCACGCACCAGACGGTGCTGGGCGGCCCGCAGGCGCACGGCTCGCACTCGACGCAGCTGCAATTCCCGGCCGACCTGTACCTGGAAGGCTCGGACCAGCATCGCGGCTGGTTCCACTCGTCGCTGCTGGTGTCGTCGATGCTGAACGGCCGTCCGCCGTACAAGGCCCTGCTGACGCATGGCTTCACGGTCGATGGCGAAGGCAAGAAGATGTCCAAGTCGCTGGGCAACACGCTGGCGCCGCAAAAGATCTCGGACACCCTGGGCGCGGACATCCTGCGCCTGTGGATCGCCTCGACCGACTACACGGGCGAGCTGTCGATCTCCGACGAAATCCTGAAACGCGTGACGGAATCGTACCGCCGCATCCGCAACACCCTGCGCTTCCTGCTGGCGAACACCTCGGACTTCAATCCGGCCACGGACGCCGTGCCGGTGGCCGAACTGTTTGAAATCGACCGCTATGCGCTGGCCAACATGGCGTCGCTGCAGCAGCAGATCGAGAACAACTACGCGCGCTACGAATTCCACCCGGTGGTGTCGAAGCTGCAGACGTACTGCTCGGAAGACCTGGGCGGCTTCTACCTGGACATCCTGAAGGACCGCCTGTACACCTCCGGCCTGACGTCGCACGCGCGCCGCTCGGCGCAGACGGCCCTGTGGCACATCACGCAAAGCCTGCTGCGCCTGATGGCCCCGGCCCTGTCGTTCACGGCCGAAGAAGCATGGGCCGTCTTCGCCGGACCGGAAGCGTATGCCGCCAGCGATGAAACCATCTTCACGCAAACCTGGTGGCAGCTGCCGGAAGTCCCGGACGCGGCCGGCCTGCTGGAGAAATACACGGCCCTGCGCGCCGTGCGCACGGACGTGACGAAGCAGCTGGAAGACTTGCGCACCTCGGGCGCCATCGGCTCCTCGCTGCAGGCGGAGCTGACGATCAAGGCCGCGCCGATGAAGTACAAGCTGTTGACGACCCTGGGCGACGACTTGAAATTCGTCTTCATCACTTCGCAGGCAACGGTGGCCGAAGTGGCCGACGAAGCGGCCGAAGAGGTGGTCGTGGCCGCGTCGACGGCGCCGAAGTGCGAGCGCTGCTGGCACTACCGCAGCGACGTGGGCACGGACGCCGCGCATGCCACCCTGTGCGGCCGCTGCGTCAGCAACCTGTTTGGCAAGGGCGAAGTTCGCCGCTTCGCATAAAACAGCGCGGGACAGGTTCCTGCGCCGCTTCCCACCGCCGCCTGCCGCCAGGCGGCGGCATTATCTTCCCTGGAAAAATATGGCCACCAAAAACCGTTTTTCATCGAAATCGTCGTCCTCAGCGTCGCTGGTGCCCTGGCTGGGCATTGCCGCCATCGTCATCCTGTTCGACCAGATCACCAAGATCACCATCCTGAAAACCTTCCGCTATGCGCAGGAGATGGTCATCACCTCGTATTTCAACCTGGTGCTCGCGTATAACAAGGGCGCCGCGTTCAGCTTCCTGTCCGACCAGGGCGGCTGGCAGCGCTATTTCTTCACCGCCATCGCCCTGGGCGCGGCCATCTACATCATCTATCTGCTGAAGAAGCACGCCGGCCAGCGCATGTTCTGCTGGGCCCTGTCGCTGATCCTGGGCGGCGCGCTGGGGAATGCCATCGACCGCCTGATCTACGGCCACGTGGTCGATTTCCTCGACTTCCACTGGAAAAGCTGGGGCCATTTCCCCGCTTTCAATATCGCCGACAGCGCCATCTGCATCGGCGCGGCCCTGTTCATCATCGATGAACTGCGCCGGGTAAACAAATAAACAAGCGGGAGAACGGCATGGAATTGTCCGGCAAAAAAATCGTCCTGGGACTTTCGGGCGGCGTCGCCTGCTACAAGGCGGCGGAACTGTGCCGCGCGCTGACAAAGGCCGGCGCCTCGGTGCAGGTGGTGATGACGGACGCGGCCAGCCACTTCATCACGGCCGTGACGATGCAGGCCCTGTCCGGCCACCCCGTGCACACGAGTCAGTGGGATGCGCGCATAGCCAACAACATGGCGCATATCGATTTGACGCGCCATGCGGACGCGATCTTGATCGCGCCGTGTTCGGCCGACTTCCTGCGCAAGCTGGCGCACGGCGTGTGCGACGACCTGCTGTCGACCCTGTGCCTGGCCCGCCCCGCCCACCTGCCCTTGCTGGTGGCGCCCGCCATGAACGTGGAAATGTGGCAGAACCCCGCCACGCAGCGCAATGTGCAGCAGCTGCGCGACGACGGCATCAAGCTGTTTGGCCCGGCTGCCGGCGAACAGGCGTGCGGCGAAGTTGGCCTGGGCCGCATGCTGGAACCGGAACAGCTGCTGACGGAGCTGATCGCCGCCTTCCAGCCGAAAGTCCTGGCGGGCAAGCGCGTGCTGGTCACGGCCGGCCCCACTTTCGAGGCCATCGACCCCGTACGGGGCATCACCAATCTGTCCTCGGGCAAGATGGGTTATGCGGTGGCGCGCGCGGCGCGCGAAGCGGGCGCCGAGGTGCTGCTCATTTCCGGCCCCACTGCGCTGGACGCGCCGTTCGGCGTGCGCCGCATCGATGTGCAAAGCGCGCAGCAGATGCATGATGCGGTGCTGGCCCACGTCGACGGCCAGCATGTCTTCGTCGCCGTGGCCGCCGTGGCCGACTGGCGCGTGGCCAACGCCAGTGAACAGAAAATGAAAAAGCAGGCTGACGGCTCCGTGCCCGAACTGCAGTTCGTGCAAAATCCCGACATCCTGGCCACCGTGGCGGCCCGCACCAACCTGGCCGGCTATCCGTACTGCGTGGGCTTTGCCGCCGAATCGGAAAACCTGGTGGAATTCGGCTCGACCAAGCGCGAGAAAAAAGGCATTCCATTGCTGGTCGGCAATATCGGCCAGAACACCTTTGGCCAGGACGACAACACCATCATCCTGTTCGACGAAGAGGGCCATACCGTACTGCCGCGCGCCTCGAAACTGAACCTGGCGCGCCAGCTGATTTCGGAAATCTCGAAGCGGCTCGCCAGGAATTCACTGCTCAAATAACCCTTTTTTATACGCTTTAGCTTCAATGAAAAATATCGACATCAAGATCCTCGACGCCCGCATGCAGGAACTGCTGCCGGCCTACGCCACCCCAGGCAGCGCCGGCCTGGACCTGCGCGCCTGCATCGACGAAGCCATCACCATCGAAGCGGGCCAGACCGTGCTCATTCCCACGGGCCTGGCCATCCACATCGGCGACCCCTCGTATGCGGCCATGATCCTGCCGCGCAGCGGCATGGGCCACAAAAACGGCATCGTATTGGGGAATCTGGTAGGCTTGATCGACTCCGATTACCAGGGCCAGCTGATGGTATCGACCTGGAACCGGGGCCAGAGCGCTTTCACGCTCAACCCCATGGAACGCCTGGCGCAGCTCATCATCGTGCCGGTGCTGCAAGTGGGCTTTAACGTCGTCGAGGAATTCGGCGACAGCGAACGCGGTGTTGGCGGTTTCGGCAGCACCGGCAAACATTAACAGCGACTGACAAACCGTAGCGAGCGGATGTGAGTTGTGGCTGAGAAGCGGAGCTGTGCGAATGCACAGTGAGCATCGGAGGCCGCAAATCGCGCCGCGCAGCAGGTTTTGTCAGGCGTTACAAGAAGGAATAGTCCATGCCAGGTTTTCGCCATCTGATCTCAGCCCCAACTTCGCTGCGCCGATTGGCCACTCCCCTCCTGCTGGCCGGCGCGGCCATGCTGGCCGGCTGCACCACGCCGGCGACGCATGTCAGCGGCCCGTTCAACGTGGTGCCGGCGCCCGATGCGCCGGCCCTGACGGCGCAGCAGAAGGCGGCGCAGGAAGAACTGGTGAAGATGGTGGCGCTGCAAGACCGCCTGTCGAAAGTCTCGGCGCCCCTGCTGATCAACAATGCGGACCTGTGCAAGACGTATGCGCGCAACCTGCTGGGCTTTACGGCGCAGAACAAATACTCGTATCCGGGCATCTACGCCGACGCGGCGCAGGCGGCGCTCGGCTACGGCGAACAGATGCAGGTGTCCGGCGTGCTGCCGGGCAGCGGCGCCGCGCGCGCCGGCTTGCGCAAGGGCGACGGCCTGGTGGCCGCGGAAGGCAAGCCGCTGCCGTCCGGTCCCAGGGCGGAAGGCCCGTTCGGCGCCATCGTCGGCCCGCTGGCGTCCAAGAGCGCCAGCCTGAACATGACCATCGCGCGCGACGGCCAGCAGCAGGACCTGAAGATTCCCGTCACGCGCGCCTGCGCCTTCCGCGTCGCCCTGGGCAATGCGGACAATATCAACGCGTATTCGGACGGCGCGCGCATCATGCTCACGCGCGGCATGGTCAATGCGGCGCAAAACGACGAAGGCATCGCCTTCGTGATCGCCCGCGAAATGGCGCACAACATCCTCGACCACGCGCGCAGCCAGCGCTCCGCCGGTACGGCCGGCAGCATCATCGACAGCCTGGGCGCCGTGCAGCCCGACGTATCGATGCTGACGGGCGCCGCCGGCATCAAGGCCATGCCGCAGGAACTCGACGTGCAAGCCGACACGCTGGCCATCTACCTGCTGGCGCGCGCCGGCTACAACGTCGACAACGCCGCCAGCTTCTGGCAGCGCCTGGCCACGCAAGTGCCGGCCACGGTGGCCAACGGCTACACGGCCCTGCACCCGGGCACCAACTCGCGCATGGCGGCCATCAACCGCGCCGTCACCGACGTGCGCGCCAAGCAGGCGGCCAAGAAACCACTCAAGCCTTAATCCTGACAAAGGGAGGCGCCTGACCAAACCGTCGCGAGCGGCAGTGATTTGTGGCCAAGAAGCGCAACCGTACTCCAGTACGGTGAGCATCGCAGGCCGCAAAGCGCGACGCGCAGCAGGCTTGCTCAGGTGCCGGGGAAGTTCGGGAAATAGGTGCCCATGATCCAGGTCAGGGCGCCGCAGAACACCACGGCAAGAAACAGGACAACGAGCAGCTTGCCGAACTTGGGAATACCCTCTTCTTGCGTCTTGACTTCATTTGACATGAAAATTCTCCGCAGGGTGGTGGAACAGGTAGTATATCCACAATCTTGAATACTATTCCATACTTTGCCGCAAACATGCGGCATGCAACCCGCGCCCGCCATGGACAGCATCGACCTTGAAGTTCTGAAAACCAGCGCCGCCTGGCTCGCCGCCGGGCACCGCTGCGAACTCGTCACCGTCATCAAGACCTGGGGCTCCAGCCCCCGTCCCGTGGGCGCCACCCTGGCCATCTGCGACGACGGCACGGTCGTCGGTTCCGTCTCCGGCGGCTGCATCGAAGATGACCTGATCGACACCGTCCGCGTGCACGGCATCGTGCGCACGCTGCCGGAAATCGTCAGCTACGGCATCAGCGCCGACGAGGCGCACCGCTTCGGCCTGCCCTGCGGCGGCACCATCGAGCTGGCCATCGAGCCGCTGCATGCGGGCAGCCGCGTGGCAGAACTGCTGGCGCGCCTGGAAGCGCATGAACTGGTCGAGCGCCGCCTCGACCTGCGCAGCGGCGCCGTCACCCTGCAGCGCGCCGTGCCGGGCGCCGTGCTGCTCCTGGAAGATGGCGTACTCACCACGCAGCATGGCCCCCGCTGGCGTTTGCTGATCATCGGCGCCAGCCAGCTGTCGCGCTTCGTGGCGCAAATTGCCACGGCCATGGATTACCACGTCATCGTCTGCGACCCGCGCGAGGAATACCGCAGCGGCTGGAACGTGCCGGGCGTGCCCCTGCTGCATGCCATGCCCGACGATCTGGTGCTGGAATTAAAGCTCGACAGCCGCAGCGCCGTCGTCGCCCTCACGCACGATCCCAAGCTCGACGACCTGGCCTTGATGGAAGCGCTCAAATCGCCGGCCTTTTATGTGGGCGCCATCGGCTCTCGCGCCAACAATGCCAGACGCCGCGAGCGCCTGCTGCAATTCGACGTCAGCGCGGAACAGCTGGCGCGCCTGCATGGCCCCATCGGCCTGTACATCGGCAGCAAGACGCCGGCCGAAATCGCCATTTCCATCCTGGCCGAGCTGACGGCCGTCAAGAACGGCGTGCCCGACGCGCTGCAGATCCAGCACGCGGCGGCCCTGAGCCCTCCCGGCACCGATATCTGCGCGCGCCAGGCAGACAGCAAGAAACGGGATGCGCCAGCATCGCCGCCCTGATACCTTCCCTGACTTTGGCCCGCCATGACCCTGCTGCACTGGACCCTCCCCCTGCCCGCCGGCTACCGCCGCGACGACGTCATCGCCTTCCACGGCCGGGATACCCAAGCCGTGGCGGAACAGGTCACGCCGACAGGCCTGCGCAAAGGCATCCTGCTGCAGGGAGTTCCCGTCGTACTGGACGTGTCCTTCACGGACGATGCCGCCATCTGCCAGGCAGACATCGACGGCAATGACGATGGCTTCGCCGGCCTGCAAACACCCCTGCACGGCGCCCTCCTGAACATCCTCGGCCTGCGCATCGACCCGCAGCCGTTCGCGCTGCTGGCCGCCGGCGACCCGCTGCTGGCGCCTTTGATCCGCGTCAATCCCAGTTTGCGCATCGTGCAGTCGGCCAGCCCTTTCGAGGCGCTGACCTGGGCCATCATCGGCCAGCAGATCAACCTGTCGTTCGCCATTTCCCTGCGCCGCACCTTCATCGTGCAGGCGGGGCGCCGGCACGGCAGCGGCTTGTGGTGCTACCCGGAGGCGCGCGACGTGGCGCGCCTGTCCGTGGAAGACCTGACCAGCCGCAAATTCTCGCGCGCCAAGGCGGAAACCGTGCTGCGCCTGGCGCGCCTGGTCGACGAGGGAGCACTGTCGCTGGAACTGCCCCCGTCCGGCGACGTGGCGGCCATCTCGCAGGCGCTGCTGGCCGTAAAAGGCATCGGCCCGTGGACCGTCAATTACGCGCTGCTGCGCGGCTACGGCTACGCCGACTGCTCGCTGCATGGCGACGTGGCCATCCGCGCCGCCCTGCAAAAGCTGCTCGGCGAAGAGGCCAAGCCGGACATGGCGCGCACGGAGCAGTGGCTGCGCCAGTATGCTCCGCACCGCACCATGGCCGCCGCCCACCTGTGGGCCAGCCTGCATGCGCCGGAAAAAAATAATCCGCAAGCGGGGGAATAAACGGCGGGCGGCAGGCGTCTATCCCTTGCAAGCCCCATAACCCTCAAGGAGACCATCATGCGCCTGACCACCACCTTTGCCGCCGTCCTTTTCACCGCCTTGTCCGCCCCGCTGGCCTTTGCCGCCGACGTCATGCCCGCCAACGGCATGCTGGTCAACGCCAGCGGCATGACCGTGTATGTGTTCGACAAGGATGTCGCCGACAGCGGCAAGAGCGCCTGCAGCGGCGGCTGCCTGGTGGCCTGGCCCGCCGTCATCGCCACCGAAGCATCGCCCGCCGCCCCGTACGGCAGCATCAAGCGCGAAGACAACGGCGCCATGCAGCTGACCTACAAGGGCAAACCGCTGTACCTGTACAAGGAAGACAAGAAGCCGGGCGACGCGGCCGGCGACAACTTCAAGAACGTGTGGCACGTCGTCAAGCCCTAAGCCGCCCGCCGCGCCGCCATGACCGTGCCTGACGACAGCCGCCTGCTGCAAGCGTGCCTGCCCGGCCTGCGCCGCTATGCGCGCGCGCTGGTCGGTGAAGTGCACGCGGACGACCTGGTGCAGGATACCGTGGAGCGGGCCTGGCGCCGGCTGGAGCAATGGCAGCGGGGCGCCGGCATGCGTCCCTGGCTGTTTTCCATCATGCACAACCTGCACGTGGATCAGCTGCGCCGCCCCGGCCTGGCGCTGCAGGAGCTCGACGATGACGCCGTGCTGCCCGCGCCCGAGCGCGCGCCGGGACAAGCCATCGCCATCGGCGAAATGGATGCGGCGCTGGCCCGTTTGCCTCTGGGGCAGCGCGAAGTCATCCTGCTCGTCGCGCTCGAACAGATGCCGTACGAGCAGGTGGCGGCCACCCTGGACATCCCCGTCGGCACCGTGATGTCGCGCCTGTCGCGCGGACGCGACAAGCTGCGCACCCTGCTCGATGGCCGCCCTGCCGGCAGCCAGGGCAGCGGCCCACCCACCCTGAAAGTCGTGAAATGACAACGCAAGCCATCAGCGAAGCGCAATTGCACGCCCTGGCCGACGGCGTCCTGCCGGAAGGCGAGCGCGCGGCCGTCGACGCCTACCTGCACGCGCATCCGCAGGACGCCGCCCGGGTGGCTGCCTGGCGCGAGCAAAACCGGCAATTGCGCGCCCTGTTCGATCCCGTGCTGAACGACGCCGTGCCGCCGCCGCTGCTGCAGGCGGCAAGCCCGCCGGCCGCGAACGGCGCCTGGCGCCGCCCCGCCATGCAGGCAG
>NZ_WFLL01000055.1:0-31170 GCF_009208755.1 Janthinobacterium sp. FT14W
ATGTCGTCGAGCGCGCAATCAACCGCCTGAAAGATTTCCGCGCCGTCGCAACTCGCTACGATAAACGCGGACACAATTATCTGGCAGTCGTGATTATCGCAACAATGATTCTATGGCTCCTCTGAAAACAGTCAGATAGACCCTAGCACGCTCCGCGATTCAATTCCTGCAGCACTTTTTGGCACAGCACCCCGTAGCCCACGCCCGTGCCCCGCTTGTGGGCGGCCAGGTCGTAGCGGGCGCTGATGTCGTCCCACGCCACGCTGCCGGGCAAGGGGTGCAGGGCCTCGTCGAGGTCCATCTCGAAGTGGATGAAATGGCCATCGGCGCTCAGCAGCTTGCCGGACACGGCGGGCATGCCGGGGAAGGCCAGCTGCAGGTCGAGCATGATGGCCGCGTCGAGCGCCACCCCGTGGCTGGCCGCGCACTGGCGCAAGGCCTCAGGCACGGGGCGCGCGCGCCACCAGGCCGCCGTCTGTTTGATGGCGGCCAGGGCCAGCGCGTTTTGCTGTTGGACAGAATACTGTTTGCTCATGGCTGCCACCCATGGGGAACGGGGCGTGCCGCATCAACGCGACGCCAGGCTCAGGCTTTGCACGTGGGCGGGCACGATGTCGCCGCTGGCCAGTTTCTCGGCAGGCACCTGCATCAGCACTTCGCCTCCCACGCTGCCGTTGTCGCGCAGGTCGATGCGCATGGCCAGTTGCCGGTCGAGCGCGACGAAACGGTTGCTGTCGGTGGCGATGATGCGGTGTTCTTCCTGGTCGTCGATGCGCGCATACATCATGGCGCCCAGGCTGCCCGCATTGCGCAGGTAGAGCACCTGGCCGTTCGACAGCTCGTAGGCGCCGCGGAACTGGCCAAACGTTTCGGCACTCATGAAATGCCGGTGTGCCGGCAGTTCGATCGTCTGCAGGCGCCCGCCTGGAATGACGACGGTCTGGCTGTCGGGGAGCGATTGCGCATTGGCCAGCAGGGCGCAGATGCCCAGGGTGCCGGCGAGTATCCATGTTTTCATTTTCCAGCCCATCCTTGAATTGTGGTGCCGTCCGCTGCCGGCACGGCGATGTTGATGTGGGTGCCAGGGAAATCGAACCGGCTGGTCCGCGTGCGGTGCTGTCACACTGGCAAGGTGCGGGCAGCCGGTCTTGCCAGTGTAGGCAGGCAAGTTGCCGTGCGCATCATCCGATCGGATGACACGGCCTCAGGCGTCGAGCACGGCCAGGTGCGCCGTGGCGCCGTGGATCAGGGCGATCAGTTCGCCCTGGCGCCGCGTATCCGTTTTCAGATAAGTGTGGTGCAGATGGGTCTTGACGGTGTTGACGCTGATGCCGCCGCGCGCGGCGATTTCCTCGATGGTGGCCCCTTGCGCCAGGGCCTTGCCCACTTGCGCTTCGGCCTGCGTCAGGTCAAACAGCTGGCGCAAGGCAGGAATGGACGTGCTCGTTTGCGTGGGGTCGCGGGCGATCAGCAGTGCGCATGGGGGCTGGCAGGCGGCAAGCGGGGTGACAGTGAGCGCCAGCGGCGCCTGCTGCGTGCGCGTCAGGCGCAGCGACTGGCATTGCGCTGCGCCGCCAGCGCTGGCGATCACCAGGCGCACGGCGCGCACCAGGGCGGGCGGCGCGGCATGCGCCAGTTGCGCCGCATACAAGGCGTGGCCGGCGGGGGTGGCGAAGCGCAGTCCGAGGCTGGCGTCGAGCACCAGCACGGCGGTTCCCATGGCGTCGAGCGCCGCCAGCGCGCAGTGGCTGGCCAGTTGCGACTCGCACAGGCGCTGCTGCAGGCATCGCGCGCGTTGCAGATGCGGCAAGAGTTCCTGCCATTGCGCACCGTTCAGGCCTGCGCTGTCGAGCTGCGGCCAGTCGTTTTCGCCGCAGGCCGCGCCGTACAGGGCGGCGATCAGTTTGCCCACGTCCGCCGTTGCTGCCACTGTCCCCATGCTTGCCCCCATTGCCTGATTACATCAGTGTGCCGCAGGCGTGCAGGTGCGGAACTGGGTAAGGGCGGTGTGGCGCAGCGATCCACACCACCTTTGTGAGGAAGGGCTAGTCGCTGCCATCTGGCCTGGGCATCTTTCAAGATAGTACAAAGACATCGTTGCCGCAATGGTCCGCAGAAATATGCCTGGATAGTGTTCTGTAGGAAACTTGCGCTGGTAAAACACGCCCATGATGTAAGATTCGCACTATGTTCGATTTTACATTTACCGATTGCCCATGAGTTCAATAATGATCCCCGACGTCGCCCTGGTCGACAATACCGAACAACGCACGCCGCTGGTGCTCGTGCTGGACTGCTCCGGCAGCATGGATGGCGACCCCGTGTCGCTGCTGAACGAAGGCCTGGCCTTGCTGGAACAGGAATTGAAATCCGACGTGATCGCCGCCAAGCGCGTGCGCATCCTCGTGATTCAATATGGCGCGCATGATGAAGCGGTCGTCGCCAGCAACTGGTGCGACGCCATGGATTTCACGGCGCCCCGGTTGGTAGCGAACGGTACTACGCCGACGGGCGCGGCCGTGGAACTGGCGCTGGCGGAAATCGAGCAGGAAAAGCAGCGCTTCCGCCAGGCGGGCGTGGCATACACGCGGCCGTGGCTGTTCCTGATGTCGGACGGCGAGCCGACGGACCGCTGGCAGCACGGGGCCGAGCAGGCGCGCGCGGCGGAACAATCGAACAAGGTGGCGATCTTCCCCATCGCCGTGGGCGACAACGCGAATATCGATTCCCTGGGGCAGTTTTCCAGCCGGGGCGAGCGGGGCGTGAAGCAGCTGAAAGGCTTGCAGTTCCGCGAACTGTTCCTGTGGCTCAGTGCCAGCATGCAAGTGGTGTCGCAATCGCGTCCCGGCGCGCAGGCGCAGCTGGCGTCGACGGACGGCTGGTCGGTCGTGAATACATGAAAGCCCGCTGATCCATGACTGCAGTACAGAATATGTGGCGCGTGTTCGGCGCCTCCGTCACGGGCAAGGCGCACCTGGACAAAGACATCGCTTGCCAGGATGCGCACGCGCACGCCGTCGTGGGCGACGTCTTGCTGGCCATCGTCTGCGATGGCGCCGGTTCGGCCAGGCTTAGCGAGCAGGGCGCGCAGTTTGTTGCTGCGCAAACCGTGCAGGCGCTTGCCGGCCGGCTGGAGCAGGGCGCCAGCGTGCAGGATTTACAGGACGGCGCGCTGGCAGCCACCCTGGCGCAGATCCGCGCCGCGCTGGGCGACATCGCCCGCGCCGCCGACGCCACCCTCGACGACTACGCCGCCACGGTCGTCGGCGTGGTGATGGGCGCCGACAACGGTTTCTTTTTCCACCTGGGCGACGGCCTGGGCGTGGCGCAGCTGGGCGATGGCGGCGAACTGATTTCGCTGCCCGCCAACGGCGAATATGCGAACGAAACCTATTTTCTCAGCGGCGAACGCTGGCGCGAACAGCTGCGGCTGCTGCCGATTCCCCCGTCCGTGCACGGCGTCGTGCTGATGTCGGACGGCTGCATGCCCTTTGCCATGAGCAAGAACAATGGGGGCTTGTACGCGCCGTTCATGGATGCCGTGCAAGGCTATCTGCGCACGGTCGACAGCGTCGAGCTGGGCAATACGGCGCTGGCGTCCACCCTGGCCGACCCGCGCACGCACCAGATCACGGGCGATGACAAGACCCTGCTGCTGGCCTTGCGCGCATGAGCCAGAAGCAGGGAGTCACGCCCGGCCTGAGTCCGGGTGGAAAAATTTGGCTGGATAAAGTCCGCAGCCTGATCCTGGGCAAACTCGTCAAGAGCGGCGGCGCGGGCAGCGTGTATCTGCTGCCTGGCGCGCCTGCGCAGGTGGCCAAGCTGTACCACCCGCACCTGGACCGGGCCGGCAACCGGCGCAAGCTTGAAGCGATGCTGGAACTGTCGCCCGAGTTGCCCGATCAAATGGAAAACGGCAAGCGCTACGTGCAGATCGCCTGGCCGCAAGCGGCCGTGTTCGATGGCCAGGGGGGCTTCGCGGGCTTCGTCATGCCCCTGCTGGACATGGCGCAAACGGCCGAGCTGGAACACATCATGCAGGAGCGGCAGGCGCGCGCGGCCGGCTTGCCCACGGGGCTCGGTCCCAAGCTGACCCTGGCCGCCAACCTGGCCGCCGTCATCGACGCGCTGCACCAGCAGCAGCATTACGTGGTCGATCTGAAACCCGTGAACCTGCGCTTTTACCGCGACTCGCTGTACATCGCCATGCTCGACTGCGACGGCTTCAGCATCCAGGGCCATGCGGAGCGTTTTCCTGCCGAGCAATTTACGGCCGACTATTTGGCGCCGGAGTTCCAGCGCCAGGGCATGCCGGCGGGCGCGGAAATGGCGCAAGACCGCTTTGCCCTGGCCGTCGTCATCTTCCAGTTGCTCAACTTCGGCATCCACCCGTACAGCGGGCGGCCCGGCCATGCGCAAGTGGCAAGCGACATACCCGGGCGCATCCGCGACGGCTGCTATGCGTATGGGCTAAAACACCACAAGCAGCTGGCGCCGAACGCCACCAGCGGCCATGCGCTGATGCCGCCCGAATTGCGCGCCATGTTCGACCGCGCGTTTTCCCCGTCGCCGAAACCCCAGCGGCCGTCGGCGGCCGACTGGGCGCAGTTACTGCGCGGCTATGCGCAGCGCAGCGGCGGCAAGCTCGTCGTGTGTGCCGTGCATCCCGAACACCAGCATTTTGCGGGCCTGGGCTGCGCCGCCTGTGCGCGCGACAAGGTCATCGGTGCTGCCGCGCAAGCGTCGGTGCAGGCGCAGCAGACGCTGCTGCAGCAGCAATCGTTGCCGCAGCAGCGCAGCGCGCGCCGCACGGCGCCGGGGCAGGCGCCGGTTTCCATCCCCTTGGCGGGCAACACTGGCACCGGCATTTCCGGCAAGGGCTGGGGCGTGGTGGTGGTGCTGATCGTGCTGTTCCTGATCGGCTTTACGGCCTGGACTTCGTCGCCCGATGCAGTGAAGGACAAGGCCAGCTTGCAGGCGCAAGCCGAGCAGGCGGCAGGCCTGGAAGTATTTTCCTGGCGTCCGCGCAGGACGGCCGGTTTCCAGCCGTCCGATGCCCGCAAGGCCGTGCGCAGCCTGTCGCAAGCGATCAGCAAGGGCGACGACGATGCCGTCACACGGGGCTTGCAACTGCTGTACCGTGCCGGCGAAGAAAAGCAGTCCGGCTACGGCGGCGACCGCACGCAGGCGCAGTTGCGCGCCTCGTTGCTGGAAGGCCTGGGCTGGGTGCCCGGCTATGAGCCGGCGCTGGTCGCCAGTTACCTTGATCTGCTGCAAGCCAATCCGCGCGACCATCTGGTGGCGGCGGCCATGGGCCGCATGCACCTGAGCCTGAACGAAGGGCAGGCGGCGCGCCAGTACTTCGAGCAAGCCGTGTGGGCGCGCCCGACCGATGGCACGGCCTGGCTGGGCATCGCGGCGGCTGCACAGCTGCGCGGTGGCGACGAGCGCGATGCCGTCAATCTGGTGGCGCTGGCGCGGCTGACGGCTTACCGCTATGCCGTGCAGAACGCCTTGCCGGCGGACCCGGGCGAGCCGGCCGACAATGGCGTCGCGCGCACCATGCAGCGCATGGACCTGACCGCCAGGGTGTTGCGCCTGGCGCAACCGGGCGCCTACCAGAAGCGCTGGGACAAGACGCTGGCCGATGGCGTGCTGCTGGCGCAAAAACTTCAGGCCATGCCGCCCCTGCGGGACCAGGTCGGCGGCGTGCAGCGCGAGACCATGACGACGGTCGAGTATGGCGTGCTCGATGCAAAGCACGCAACGGGTGAAAACCGCTTGATCCTGTCGATCGCCGCCGACGGCAGCCTGACGCATGCGACGGCGGAATTGCCGATGGAACCCATGCTCAACAAGGTGCTGCTCGATAGCGTGAAACGCTGGACCTATCTGCCGGCCGTGCAGCACGGTCAATTGCAGGATGCCAAGGTAGTGGTGCTGCTGCGTTACCGCGATGGCCGGGTCAGCTTCGTGCCGGGCGGTGTCGCCGTCACGGCGGAAAATTAGAGGAATACCATGAAAATCAAGACGATATGCGCCGTGCTGGGCGCTTCCTTGCTGACCCCGGGCATGGCGCAGGCGGACATCGTGCAGCGCCTGGTGGTGACCAGCATGGCCGGCGAGCCCGATAGCGAAGGCGGCGATGTGTTCACTATTGCCGGCACGACGGCCTGTGGCGGCAAGCAGATACGCATGGATGCGCGCTCGGTGAACCTGGACGAGGCGCCGTACGCAGCATTGAAAGTCCAGCTTGCTGAACGCATGCGCGCCAGGACGCCCATGCTCGTCACCGTGAAAAAATGCCCGGAGGATGCGAGCGTGCCCATCGTGCGCGAGATCGCCGCCTGCACGCCAGCCGACTGCGCCGATGGCCGGCCCCGGCTGTACCTGCACGAGCGTTTCTATCCCATCGAGCGGGAACAGGCACCCAACGTGCTGCTGTTGCCTTTGCCGAAAGGCAAACAGCCGGGCACGTGGAAGGTGGACATTTATAGCGTGGCGGGCCGCAAGCTGCGCCTGTCCGGCCAGGTCAACCGCGCCGATTATGCACAGGGCGAGCTGGTGGGCGGCTATGTCACGTATTACCCCGATGGCAAGATCGAAAAGCAGGTGGCGCAGGATGGACAAGGCCGGCAGGATGGCGTGACTAGCCTCTATCGTGCCAATGGCAGCCTGGAATCGCGTGGCAACTGGCGTCATGGCTTGCCGGAAGGCACGCACCAGCAATATCACGCCACGGGCAAGCTGCGCGAGGCCAGCGTGTACCGCGAGGGACAGCGCGTGGACGGTCCCGTGCAGACGTTTGACGAAAATGGCAAGCTGAGCACCAGTTATGTGCTGCGCGATGGACGCATGGAAGGCGAACTGCTCGCGTATTTTCCCGATGGGAAAGTGTCGAACAGAACGCAAGTGAGCAAGGGCAAGTTCAATGGCAGCACCACGGATTACTACCCCGATGGCGCCGTGCGCGCCAGCATGACGCAGGTCAACGATCTACCTGTGGGCGAGGCGCTGGAATTCTATCCGGATGGCAAGGTGCAAAGCCGCCAGCAATATGGCGATGGTGGCGGACTGCTGAGCGTCCGGCGTTACAGTCCCCAGGGCGTGCTGGTACTGGAGCGACGCTGGGATGCGCAGCTGCGCGAGCAGGGCACGTCGCGCTCGTGGTACGAGAACGGCAAGCCCGAACACGCGATCGACTACATGAACGACCGGCGCGACGGCTGGAGCCGCAGCTGGCGCGAGGATGGTGCTTTGAACAGCGAATGCCGGTATGTGGCCGGCGAGGCCCAGGGCGGGTGCGGCGATGCGCCGCAGTCGCCGGAATTGCAACGCAAGGAGCAGGCATGGCGCGCACTGAATTGAACTATCTGCTGGCTGCCTTGCTGCTGTTGCCGGCCATGGCCCACGCCGAAATCGTGCAGCGGCAAGTGATCACGGCGATCAAGGCCGCGCCTGGAAGTAGGGCGGGCGACGTGCTGACCGTGGCCGGCGATACGGGCTGCGGCGGCCGGCAGCTGCGCATGGATGCCGCGTCGGTCGGACTGAGCGAGGAGCAGTATGGCGTCATGAAGACCGAGCTGGCCAACATGATACGCGACAGGAACCCCGTGCTGGTGCGCATCCTTGCCTGCCCGGCGCCAGATCAGGCCGACACCATTCCCCTCATCCGCGTGCTGCGCGGCTGCGATGCGCACTGTGCCGATGGCAAGGCCCGTCTGTACCTGAACCACAATCTGTCAGGCGGCGAGGCCATGGAAAGCGCGCGTTACGCACTCGTGCTGCCGCTGCCGCCAGGCAAGACACCGGGCACCTGGCAAGTCGATGTGGTGCACGTGCGCGAAGGCGAGCCGAAGCGGCTGACGGGCCAGGTCGACGCTCCCGATTACCTGCGCGGCAAGCTGGTGGGCAATTACAGCATGTATTACCCGCATGGCCAGCTGGAAATGCAGGTGGAGCAGGACGGGCGCGGCGTGCAGGAGGGCGTGCAGACGCAGTATCGGCCGAATGGCCAGCTGGCCTTGCGCGTCAGCTGGCGCAATGGCGTGCTGGAAAGCGCGGCGGGCCAGTCCGACGACCAGGTGCATGCCGATGGCGTGGTGGAAACCTTCGACACGGATGGCAAGCTGCGCACGCGCACGACGAAAGTCAAGGGCCAGCCGGACGAACTGCTGCTGTTCTATCCGGACGGCGCCGTGCAAAGCCGCAGGCAATATGTCAACGGCATCATCACGGGACCGAGCACCGGATATTTCCCAGATGGCAAGGTGCAGCGCACGACGCATTACGTCGATGGCCAGCCGGCGGGCGAGAGCGTGGAATATTATCCGGACGGCAAAGTCGCCAGCAAGCGCACGCACAGCGGCCGCAATATCCTGCGCAGCGAACAGCGTTTCAGCCGGGCCGGCGTATTGATCGTGCACAAGCAGTGGAACGGGGGCGGCCGCGAGGAGGGCGCCCTGCGTTCCTGGTACGCCGATGGCAAGCCGAAACAGCTGATCGAATACGCCGATGGCGAGCGCCAGGGCTGGACCCGGCACTGGCGTGCGGATGGCAGCGTGGAAAGCGAGTGCCGCTATCTGGCCGATGTGCCGCAGGGGGAATGCACGGGCGCTTCCGCCAAGATGTCCTACACGGAAGATGGCATCGAGTTTGAGATGCCGGAAGAATAATGCGCGCCAGTGCCTGCCCGGCGCGCATTCCAACCGCTGTCAGCGATGCGGCGGCGTCAGCACGCTGGCGATGGCCTTCGGTAACGTTTCCGGATAATCGCGGCTGAAGTGCAGGCCGCGGCTTTCGCGGCGGGACAGGGCGCTGTTGACGATCATCGAGGCCACGTCGACGAGATTGCGCAGCTCCAGCAAGTCGTGCGTGATGCGGAAGTTGCGGTAGTACTCGTCGATTTCTTCCTTCAGCAGGGCGATGCGGTGCTGGGCCCGCTCCAGGCGCTTGGTCGTGCGCACGATGCCCACGTAATTCCACATGAAGCGGCGCAGTTCGTCCCAGTTGTGGGAAATCACCACTTCCTCGTCCGCATCCGTGACGCGGCTTTCATCCCAGTCGGGCAAGTATGGCGTGCCCAGCTTTTCCTTGCTTTCGATGTCTTGCGCGCAGGCGCGGCCGATGACGATGCATTCGAGCAGGGAATTCGACGCCAGGCGGTTGGCGCCATGCAAGCCCGTGCACGCCGTCTCGCCCACCGCGTACAGGCCCGGCAGGTCGGCGCGGCCGGACAGATCCGTCACGACGCCGCCGCACGTGTAGTGGGCGGCCGGCACGATGGGAATCGGCTGCTTGGTGATGTCGATGCCCAGTTCCAGGCAGCGCGCGTAGATGGTGGGGAAGTGTTCGATGAGGAATTCGGCCGGCTTGTGGCTGATGTCCAGGTGCACGTAGTCGAGGCCCCGTTTCTTGATCTCGAAGTCGATGGCGCGCGCCACCACGTCGCGCGGCGCCAGTTCGGCCCGCTCGTCGTGGGCCAGCATGAAGCGCGTGCCCGCTGCCGCGCCCGCTTCTGGCGGCAGTTTCAGCAAGCCCCCTTCGCCACGGATGGCTTCGGTGATCAGGAAGGACTTCGCGTACGGGTGGTACAGGCAGGTCGGGTGGAACTGGATGAATTCCATGTTCGAGACGCGACAGCCGGCGCGCCAGGCCATGGCGATGCCGTCGCCGCTGGCCGTGTCGGGATTCGTTGTATATAAGTACACCTTGCCGGCGCCGCCCGTGGCCAGCACCGTGTGTTCGGCGGCAAAGGTCAGGACCTTGCCCGTTTGCTCATCCTGCACGTACAGGCCGTGGCAATGCGGTTGCGCATTGCGCTGCGCCGGTTTCATGCCCAGCTTGTCGGAAGTGATGAGGTCGATCGCGCAATGGTGTTCGAACAGGGTGATGTTCGGATGGGCGCGCACCTTTTCTTCCAGCGTGACTTGCACGGCGTGGCCCGTGGCGTCGGCCGCGTGGATGATGCGGCGCTGGCTGTGTCCCCCTTCGCGGGTCAGGTGGAAACCCAGCTCGGCCGAGGCGTCGCGCGTAAACGGCACGCCTTGCTCGATCAGCCATTCGATGGCTTCGCGGCCGTGCTCGACGATGTAGCGCGTGGCGCTTTCGTCGCACAGGCCGCCGCCCGCGATCAGGGTGTCTTCGATGTGCTGCTGGTGGCTGTCGCCCGAGTCCAGCACGGCCGCGATCCCGCCCTGCGCCCAGTTGCTGGCGCCATCGAGCAGCGCGCGTTTGGAAATGATCGCGACGGTGCGCGTCTCAGCTAAATGCAGTGCAACCGATAAACCCGCCAGGCCACTGCCGACAATCGCTACATCAAATTTCATGACATTTATCTCTTTTAGGGGATGCATACTATATGCCATTTCCCTGCATTCGGTAATGTGTTGAGATAAATTCTGCAAGCGAAAGATAGCTGGGGCCGTAGCTTGTGGCGCATCAATGTCTTCGCGGAACAGTTCGCCATGATGGCAGGACAGCAGCAGGCCGCCCCGTGCCGGGCCCGATGCTTCTTGCCGCAGGAGGAACCATGATCCGCATCTTCAGCCATTATGTCTCGAAAACAGCGTTTATCTTGCTGTTGCTGGAAATCATGATCCTGCTGCTGTCGGCCACCCTGACTTCCTTGCTGTGGCTGGCAGACGGTAGCCGCCTCGTGCGGGCGAGCGAGGTTTACCTGTCTTCCTCGATCTTTACGCTGGTCATCGTGTTCAGCATGAGCGCGCTGGGCATGTACCAGCACCGTTCGCGCGAAGATATCCGCAACACCCTGCTGCGCATCCTGCCGTCGTTTGCGCTGGGTTTTGCCGTGCTCAGCGTGCTGATACGCTTCATTCCCGCGCTGCAATTCGGGCGCGGCAGCGTGCTGATCTTCGGCCTGGGCGCCATCGGCGTGCTGCTGGCGCGCCTGGTGGTGTTCAAATCCTCGCAATCGGCGCTGATGGAAGGCCGGCTGATCCTGGTGGGCGGCGGGGCGCTGGCGCGCGAATGCATGGACTTGGCCGCCAGCAAGATCGGTTTCCACCAGTTCACCGTCGTCGGCTGCATCGATGTGGCTGGAGAGCAATGCTGCGTGCCCGCCTCGGCCTTGCTGCCGGCCGAACCGTCGTTGCTGGCCATGGCCCAGCGGCATGCCGCGCATGAGATCGTCGTCTCCGTCAGCGACCGGCGCAATGGTGCGTTTCCTGCCAAGCAACTACTGGAATGCGCGCTGGGCGGCGTCAAGGTGATCGACGCGGCCACGTTTTTCGAGCGCGAGGCCTGCCAGATCCGCATCGATTCACTGCAGCCCAGCTATCTGATCTATGGCGGCGGCTTCGATCAGAGTTTCTTCCGCGCCGCGTCGAAGCGCCTGTTCGACCTGGCCGCCAGCAGCGTCATCTGCCTGGCGGCGCTGCCCGTGATGCTGGCGACGGCCATCTGCATCCGCCTGGAAGACGGCGGGCCCGTGTTTTACCAGCAGGAGCGGGTGGGGCGCGATGGCTTGCCGTTCAAGGTGCTGAAATTTCGCAGCATGCGCTGCGACGCCGAGCGCGACGGCAAGCCCATCTGGGCGCAGGCCAACGATGCGCGCATCACGCGCGTGGGCAATTGGATCCGCAAGCTGCGCATCGACGAGCTGCCGCAGATGTTCAATGTGTTTCGCGGCGAGATGAGCTTTGTGGGGCCCCGTCCCGAGCGCGCCTATTTTGTCGAGCAACTGAAGCAGCAGGTGCCGTACTACAACATCCGCCACAGCATCAAGCCCGGCATCACGGGCCTGGCGCAGGTGCGCTATCAATATGGCGCCTCCGTCGATGACGCCGTGAAGAAGCTGCAATACGATTTGTATTATGTTAAAAACAACAGCCTGTTCCTCGACCTGCTGATCCTGCTCGACACGGTGCAGGTGGTGCTGTTTGGCAAGGGCAGCCGATGATGCGGGCGCAGTCGGCCTGGCTGGCGGCCGCCGACGCGGCGGCGCTCAGCCATGGCCTGGCGTCGCTGGCCTTCTTCGCGCTGGCGCTGCTATTGATCAGCAACTGGCGCGCGCGGCAGAATGTGCGGGCCTTGCTGGCGGCGTGCCTGGCGACGGGCGGCTGGGCCACGGGCACGGTGGTGCTGGCGCTGCTGGGACAGCGCGTCTCGCTGGCCGGCGATGCGCTGGAATTGCTGCGCACCCTGGCCTGGCTGGTGTTCCTGTTGCTGCTGATCGAACCGTCGCGGCCCCGCTTGCGCCTGGTGCTGGCCGGCATCGTCCTCACGGCGCTGGCGCCCGCACTGTGCGCGCTGGCCTCGTCGTGGCTGGCGCTGCCTTTGCCGGCGTGCATCATTGCCAGCGCCAGCCGTTTGCTGCTGGCCGTGCTGGGCATGCTGCTGGTGGAACAGTGGTACCGCAACACGCCGCCGTTGAAACGCTGGGGCATCAAGTTTGCGTGCCTGGGCGTGGGCGGGCTGTTCGCCTACGATTTCTACCTGTACAGCGACGCCTTGCTGTTTCGCGCGATCAACGACGATATCTGGGCCGCGCGCGGCATCGTCGACGCCCTGTGCGCGCCGCTGCTGGCCGTGTCGGCCGCGCGCAATCCGGGCTGGGCGCTGGGCCTGTCCGTCTCGCGCCAGATGCTGTACCGCTCGGCCGCCTTGCTGGGCTCGGCCATCTATCTGCTGGCCATGGCGGCCAGCGCCTATTACCTGCGCTACTTCGGCGGCACCTGGGGTTCGCTGATGCAGATGGCTTACCTGGGCGGCGCGGCCCTGTTGCTGGCGGGCGTGCTGTTTTCCGGCAGCCTGCGGGCCAAGCTCAAGGTCTACATTAATAAACATTTTTACAATGCCATCTTCGATTACCGCGAAGAATGGCTGAGATTTACGCGCGCGCTGTCCGAAAATGGCCCGGCCCTGGGCGAGCGCACGATACAGGCCATGGCGCAGCTGGTGGAAAGCCGCGCCGGCGCGCTGTGGATCGTGCGCGACCAGGGGCAGTTTGTCCCGGCCGCCAGCTGGAACTGGCCGCCGTCCGCCTGGAGCGAACCGGCCACCGGCTCCCTGTGCCAGTTCATGGAGGCAAGGCAATGGGTGATCGACGTGCCCGACTGCCGGCAAAATCCCCGCCAGTACGGCGGCCTGCAGTTGCCGTCCCCGCTGCTGGCGCTGCCGGACGTGTGGCTGCTGGTGCCCCTGATGCTGCACGGCCAGCTGTTCGCGTTTGTCGCGCTGGCCCGGCCCCGCACGCGCATCGGCCTGAACTGGGAAATCCTCGACGTGCTGAAAATTGCCGGCAGCCAGGCCGCCAGCTACCTGGCGCACCGCGAATCAATCGATACCCTGACGGTGTCGCGCCAGTTCGATTCGTTCAACCGCATGTCCACCTTCATCGTGCACGACCTCAAGAACCTCGTGTTCCAGCTGTCCCTGTTGTTGAGCAACGCGGAAAAGCACCGCGCCAATCCCGCCTTCCAGGAAGACATGCTGGGCACCCTGGATCATTCCGTGCAGAAAATGAAGACCTTGCTGCAGAAACTGGCGCGGGGCGAGGCGCCGGAAGCGCCGGCGCCGCTGCTGCTGGACGGCTTGCTGCGCCAGGCCGTGGCCGCCAAGGCCAGCCTGGCGCCCGCGCCGCGGCTGGAAATCGTCGATGGCGAGCTGACCGTGCTGGCCAACCGGGCGCGGCTGGAGCGCGTGCTGGGCCACCTGATCCAGAACGCCATCGAGGCCACGGCCAGCGATGGCAAGGTGGCCGTGCGGCTGCGGCGCGAGCAGCACACGGCCGTGGTCGAGCTCGACGATACGGGGCAGGGCATGAGCGAGCAGTTCATCCGCGAACGCCTGTTCAAGCCGTTCGACACGACCAAGACGGCGGGCATGGGCATCGGCGTGTTCGAAAGCCGCGAATACTTGCGCGAAGTGGGCGGCAGCCTGGAAGTGCGCAGCGAGCCGCAGGTGGGCACGACGTTCCGCGTGATCCTGCCGCTGCACGCGGCATAGCAAAGGAGTGCCATGGCCAAGCAAAAACTGCTCGTCATCGAAGACGATCCCGGCCTGCAAAAGCAGCTGCACTGGAGTTTTGACGGTTATGACGTCTTGCTGGCGGGCGAGCGCGAAGCGGCGCTGGCGCTGGTGCGGCGCCACCAGCCGGCCGTCGTGACGATGGACCTGGGCTTGCCGCCCGATCCGGACGGCGCCACGGAAGGCCTGGCCACCTTGCAGCAGATTCTCGCGCTGGCGCCGGACACCAAGGTCATCATTCTGTCGGGCAACCAGGAGCGCGCGCATGCCTTGAAGGCCATCGCGCTGGGCGCCTACGATTTTCACCAGAAACCGTTCGACGCCGACATGCTGGGCCTGGTCATCGCCCGCGCGTTCTACCTGCACGCCATGCAGCAGGAAAACCGCCGCATGCTGCAGACGCAGGCCGATTCTCCCCTGGCCGGCATCGTCAGCCGCGATCCCGGCATGCTGAAACTGTGCCGCAGCGTGGAAAAGGTGGCGCCCTCGTCGGCCGGCGTGATGCTGCTGGGCGACTCGGGCAGCGGCAAGGAGCTGATTGCGCGGGGCTTGCATGCGCTGTCCAGCCGCCATGCGCAGCGCTTTGTTGCCATCAATTGCGCGGCGATTCCCGAAAACCTGCTGGAAAGCGAGCTGTTCGGCTATGAGCGGGGGGCGTTTACGGGCGCGGCGCGGCAAACCCTGGGCAAGATCGAACTGGCCCACGGCGGCACCTTCTTTCTCGACGAGGTCGGCGACATGCCGATGGCGCTGCAGGCAAAATTGCTGCGCTTCCTGCAGGAGCGGGTGATCGAAAGGGTGGGCGGACGTGCCGAGATTGCCGTCGACGTGCGCATCGTGTGCGCCACGCACCAGGACCTGAAGGTGCTGGCGGAACAGGGGCGCTTCCGCGAAGACCTGTTTTACCGCCTCAGCGAAATCGTGCTGCGCATTCCGCCCCTGCGCGAGCGGGCCGGCGATGCTGCCTTGCTGGCCCACCATTTCAAGAACAAGTTCTGCGCCAGCGAAGGGCGCAGCAGCCTGCATTTCAGCGCCGGCGCGCTGCAGCTGATCGAAAGCTATGGCTGGCCCGGCAATGTGCGCGAAGTGGAAAACTGCATCAGGCGGGCCGTCATCATGAGCGACGGGCCGCAGATCGCGGCCGACGACCTGGGCTTGCCCGCCAGCACGCAGGCGGCGCCCTTTGAAGACGCCATCAACCTGCGCCAGGCCCGCGAGGCGGCCGAATACAAGGTGATGGTGCGCGCGCTGGCGCGGGCCGACGGCAATATCGCCCGCGCGGCCGAGTTGCTGGGCGTGAGCCGGCCCACCCTGTACGACCTGATGAGCCATCACGGCATCAAGTAGGCAGTAACTAAATATCAAGATTGTGTATGGCGTCGCACATACGCAGCGGCGCCGGGGCGGCATGCTTCTCCCAGCAACTTAAACAAGCCAACAGGGAGAATTCCATGCAAGCTACGCAACTGTCCGTCTCGGACTTGAATAACCCGGGCGTGTCCTGGGGCGCCGTGCTGGCGGGCGCTGCCGCGGCAGCCGCCTTGTCCTTCATCCTGCTGATACTCGGCGTGGGCCTGGGCCTGTCGTCCGTGTCGCCGTGGTCGTTCAACGCCACGGCCATCGGCGCGTCGACCATCGCCTGGCTGGCCTTCATGCAGTTGGCCGCGTCCGGCATCGGCGGCTACATGGCGGGCCGGCTGCGCGTGAAATGGAGTGCCATCCACACGGATGAAGTGCATTTCCGCGATACGGCGCATGGCTTGCTGGCCTGGGCCGTGGCCACCCTGGTCACCGTGGCCGTGCTGGCCGGGGGCACGCGCGCCGTGCTCAGCGGCGCCATCGATGCGGGCAGCGGCGTGGCGGCGGCAGTGGGCCCGGCCGTAGGGACGGGCGCTGCGGCAGCAGGCGCCGGTGCAGCCGGCGCCAAGGCGGGCGAGGGCGGCAGTGCCAATCCGCTCGACTATTTTTCCGACATGCTGCTGCGCGCCGCCCCGGCACCGGCCGCGACTGCTGCGCCAGCGGTAACGGACCCAGGCGTGACAGTTGCCGGCCAGCGCGTGGAAATCGGCAAGATTCTCGCCACGGGCCTGTCCACGGGCGGCCTGGCCGCCGATGACCGCGCCTACCTGGGCCGGCTCGTGGCCAGCCGCACGGGCTTGACGCAGGCGGAAGCGGAAGCGCGCGTCGACGCCGTCTACGGCCGCGCCGCCAAGGCCGCCGCCGATGCCAAGGCGCAGGCGCAGCAAGCGGCCGATACGGCCCGCAAGGCCGGTGCCCACACGGCCCTGTGGATGTTCGTCGCCTTGCTGCTGGGCGCTTTCGTGGCCAGCCTGGCCGCCACCTTCGGCGGGCGCCAGCGCGACCACGAGCGCGTGCTGCGCCACGTGACCATTTAATTCACCGCTTAATTCACCAATTCACTCCAGGAGACTGCCATGCGTTCCATCCTCTTGCTGCTGCTGGGCATTCCATTGCCCATCGTCATACTGATCGCCCTGTTCGTACGCTGACACGGCCCGCATGCGAACCGGCGTCCGCTGCTAGGCGTGCGCCGGTTTTTGCGTGAAAGCGGGCGCATGTGTAAGATGGCGCCATCTTTCCACCGAGACTATCCATGAATGCAACTGCCCTGCGTCCCTTGCTGAAAACCGCCGCCATCGCCGCCTTGGCCTGCACTGTGCTGGCCTCGTGCTCCACCCTGATCGGCCCGCGCGACGTGAATGTGTCGCTGAGCAAGATGCAGCAAGGCCTGGAGCGCCGCTTTCCCATCGACAAGCGCGTGCTGTCCGTGCTGGATGTCAAGCTGACGCACCCGCAACTGTCCTTGCAGCCCGAGCGCGAACGAGTGGCCCTCAGCGTCGATGCCAGCGTCTTGCCGCCGTTCATACGCCAGAGCTGGCGCGGCAGCCTGGCCATGTCGGGCCGCCTCGTGCTCGACGCCCAGCGCAACGCCGTCTACCTGAGCGAAGCGAGCGTGGACAAGGTAAGCATCGACGGCATGGACGAGTCGCAGCAGCGCCAGTTCGCCAAGGTGGCCAGCCTGGTGGCCGACCAGCTCATGCATGAAACGCCCATCTACACGTTCAAGCCGGACGAACTGCGCTATGCGGGCGTGCAATTCGTGCCCACGCAGATCCGGACCACGGGCAATGGGCTGACGGTGACGTTCGAGCCGGTGAAGTAGGCCGGTGAAGCAACTCAGGCCCCGCACGCGGGCGGGCCGATGCGCGTTGCCGTGTGATTGCGCGGCGTCGCCTCTTCATGGAACAGGTCGGCCAGGTATACGCACAGCGCCTCTGCTTGAATATCGTCGGGAACGATGAAATCGGCGGGCCGGCGCTTGCCTTCCGCACCGAGATAGAAGGCGCGCCATGCTCCCGGCGTCCCCCGGACGGCAATCAGCGTGCCGAAAACATTGAATCGGAATTCCTGCATCAAGCGGCTCCAGTCTGGGATATCTATTGTTACATAGTAACATTTGCCGGTCATGGGCGCGGCTTGACGCTTGCTTCGGCGGCCATCGGATCGCTGGAATTGTTCAACCGTCATTGTTGTGCGGCGGGCAGGCCGACTATAATCCTGCCTCCATGCCTGGATACAGCATGTTCTCCCACATGAAGTCAAAACAATTAAAGGAATCTTCGTGAAACGCTCACTCATCAGCGCCGCCTGCTGCGCCTTGTTCGCCTTGTCCTCGCCCTCGCTGCATGCCCAGCAAGCCGCCCAGCCTGCCGCGCCCGTTTCCGGCATCGACCTGAAAACCCTGGACCCGGCCGTCAGCCCCAAGGATGACTTCTACGGCTACGTCAATGGCGTGTGGACCCGCAATACGGAAATCCCGGCCGACAAATCCGTCTGGGGCACGTATATCGAATTGCGCGAAATCGCGCAGGGCCAGCTGCGCGGCCTGATCGACGCCACCTTGAAGCATCCTGGCAAACCCGGCAGCGAGGCGCACAAGATCGCCGATCTGTACACGAGCTTCATGAACGAAAAGGCGCGCGATGCGGCCGGCTTCAAGCCCCTGCGCGCCGAACTGGCCCGCGTCGCCGCCATCCGCGACAAGAAGGAATTGCCGGCCCTGTTTGCCTATTTGCAGCGCAACGGCATCCAGACGCCGTTTTCGGCCGGCGTGGCCCCCGATGCGCAGGACCCCGAGCGCTACACGGTCAACGTCAGCCAGTCCGGCCTGGGCTTGCCTGACCGCGACTATTACCTGAAGGATGACGACGCCAAGCTCAAGTCCGTGCGCGAGAAATATCTCAAGCATATCGAGACCATGCTGGCCATGAGCGGCGACAAGGCCGCTGCCGGACATGCGGCGCAGATCCTCGACATCGAGACCCGCCTGGCGGCAGCGCAGTGGACGCGCGTGCAGATGCGCGATCCCGTCAAATCGTACAACCGCGTCGACTTCGACAAGTTCGGCGCGCTGGCGCCGGCCTTCGACTGGAACGCCTACTTTACGGCTGCCGGCCTGGCGCCGAAGGCTACGCTGGCCGTGGTGCGCCAGCCCAGCTTCATCCAGGGTTTTTCCGAGACCGTGACGGCCGTGCCGCTGGAATCGTGGAAGAGCTATCTGAACTGGCGCATCATCGAAAGCTATGCATCCTACCTGGACAGCGCCACCGTCAAGGAGCGCTTCGCCTTTGAAGGCACGGTGCTGCGCGGCGTGCCGCAAAGCGAACCGCAGTGGCAGCTGGCGCTGCGCTTCACGGATGCGGCCATCAGCGACGCCGTGGGCAAGCGCTACGTGGAAATGTACCTGCCGCCGGAAACCAAGCCGCGTGTGATGGCCATGTTCGACAATTTCGTCGCGTCGTTCAAGGAGGGCATCGAGCAGCTCGACTGGATGGGCCCGGAAACCAAGAAGGAAGCCCAGCTCAAGCTGGCAGCCTTGAAGCCGAAGATCGCCTATCCGGATAAATGGCGCGACTACAGCGCCATGCAGACGCAGCCGAACGACCTGGTCGCCAACGTGCGGGCCGCGCGTGTCTGGGGCCGCCAGCAAAACCTGGAAAAACTGGGCAAGCCCGTGGACCGCGATGAATGGTCGATGACGCCGCAAACCGTCAACGCCAGCTACAGCCCGGCCCTCAATGCGATCACGATCCCGGCCGCCATCCTGCAGCCGCCGTTCTTCAACGTGAAGGCGGAAGACGCCGTCAACTACGGCTTGCTGGGCATCACCTTCGGCCATGAAATCAGCCATGCGTTCGACGATTCGGGCAGCCAGTACGATGCCAAGGGCCGTCTGCGCAACTGGTGGACGGCGCAAGACCGCGCAGCCTTCAAGGCGCTGGCCGCCGGCCTCGTCAAGCAATACGGCGCCTACAGCCCCGTGCCGGGCTACCATATCAACGGCGAGCTGACCCTGGGCGAAAACATCGGCGACAATTCCGGCCTGTCGATCACCTACAAGGCCTACCAGCGTTCGCTGGGCGGCAAGCCGTCGCCCGTGCTGGACGGCTTGACGGGCGAACAGCGCCTGTACATCGGCTTTGCGCAGAAGTGGCGCGCGAAACTGCGTCCGGAAGCGGCGATCGCGCAGATCAAGAGCGATCCCCATTCGCCCGGCGAATTCCGCGCCAAGGGCACGGTGATGAACCAGCCCGGCTTCTATGAAGCGTTCGGCATCAAGCCGGGGGACCCGATGTATCTGCCGCCCGAGCAGCGCGTCATCATGTGGTAAGCAGCTAAGTAAGCCCCAATGAATTATTGTGCTTTCTGACTTCCATAACCGGCACTCTGCGGTGTTGCGCGCTGCTAGCAGTGTTCGCACTGCGTCGCAGCAGGCGCCTTGCATGGCATCCGGTTCTGTTCTTCATAACTTCACAATAATTTCCTGAGGATTACTCAGGGCAGCAGGGCAGCCGCGCCGGGGATTACTCCTTGGCGTGGTTCAGCGTGTACCTGGGCAGCTCCACCGTCAGGTCTTCCTCGCGCACGCGGGCCTGGCACGACAGGCGCGAGTGGGGCTGCAAGCCCCAGGCCTGGTCGAGCATGTCTTCCTCATTGTCGCCCAACTCGTTGAGCGAGTCGAAACCCTGCAGCACGACCACGTGGCAGGTGGAACAGGCGCCCACCTGGCCGCAGGCGTGCTCGATGTCGATCCGATGGCGCAGCAGGGCATCGCAGATGCTCATGTTCTCGGGCGCGTCGAACACGGCGCCGTCGGGGGCCAGTTCGGGGTGGGGCAAGACGGTGATCCTGGGCATGGGCGATTCTCCTCGGTTATCGTTGAATGCCGCTAGCTTGGACCTTCCCGCCTTGGCAATGTCAAGCGCCCGCGGAATCGCGCGCGGCGATGCAAGCGTCCAGGTGATCGAGCAATTGCAGGATCACGCGTTTGTCCGCATAGTGGTTCATCGTGGCACTTATCAATACATCGCCGTCGGCCGCCGTCACGGCCCGCCTGGCCGCTGCGCAGGCGTCACGCATTTGCGCGCGATCCAGTTCGGCCAGCGCCGCGTCCACGGCTTCGCGCGTGAAGTCGTAGGCATCGATGCCGCAACAACCGGCCGCGCAATGCGTTTCCAGCCGGTAAATCAGCGGCCACAGCTCTCCCAGCAGCGCGTCGAGGTCGATCGCCTGCTCGTAGCGTCCCGCGAGGTCGATGAATTCGATCCACCGGTCATCGGCAATCTGGATATCGTGTTGGCGGTCGCGTTCGGTCATTCTGCAAATTCTCCTGGTCTGTGCATCGCATTATAAAAAAACCGCCCGAAGGCGGTTTTTCTGATGGGGGCGGAGCGCCGCCTAGATAAAGTAGATCAGCGCGACCACGCCTACGACGAGGGCCACGCGGGTGACCTGGTAGGCCGTCTTGTTCCACGCCTTGAAGCGGCGGCGGTACTGGCCCATGGTCCAGGAAATCTGGAACAGCTTGCTGACGCCGCCCACCTGGTCGCCCAGTTCGTTGGGCGAGGCGGCGGCCGTCATCAGGTTGCGGCCCAGCCAGCGGTTCAGCGCTTGCGCCCAGCGGTAGCGCATCGGGCGTTCGATGTCGCAGAACAGGATGATGCGGTCGCTGTCGGCATCGTTGCGGGCCCAGTGGATATACGTTTCATCGAACATCACGGCCTGGCCGTCGCGCCAGCTGTGGCGTTCGCCGTCGACGTCGATGAAGCAGCGGTCGTCGTTGGGCGTCTGCAAGCCCAGGTGGTAGCGCAGGGAGCCGGCGAACGGGTCGCGGTGCGGGTTGAGCTTGCCGCCTTGCGGCAGTTCCGCGAACATGGCCGCCTTGATCGAGGGAATCGATTGCAGCAGCGCATAGGTTTGCGGGCACATCTGCTGTGCCGACGGGTGATTCGCGTCATACCATTTCAGGTAGAAACGCTTCCAGCCATATTTGAAGAAGGAATTGAAGCCCACGTCATTGTTCTTTTCGGCTGCCTTGATCTTTTTCATTTCCTGCATGCGCAGCGCTTCATCGCGGATGATTTGCCAGTTCTGCTGCAGCGGCGCCAGTTCCGGAAACTGATCGACGGAAAGATACGGCGTGGCCGGCACCTTGGAAAAGGTGTGCATGAACAGGTTCAGCGGCGCCATGAACGAGGAGTGATCGAAGATCTGGCGGCGGAACGGCAGGCGCACCTTGCCACGAAAATGAATATGTAACACAGAAAATACAAAAATGCCCAGCAAGGCCCACTTCATACACAACCTCGTTTTTTAAGAATGGGGCAATTATAACCAGTTAATGCCATCGCCACCCCGTGCCACGGTGAAGGAAAGATGAAGCGGCGCGCGGGGCCGGGCTGCCCTACAATGTCTTTTTCTTCACACTTATCCGAGGTAACAATGGAAATCTGGCACGCACCGCTCGACCTGGACACGCTCAACGCCGCCAGCGAGGGCACGGCCATGCGCCACCTGGGCATCGCCTTCACGGCGTTCGGCCCCGACTGGATCGAGGCGACCATGCCCGTCGACCACCGCACCATGCAGCCGTTCAAGCTGCTGCACGGCGGCGCGTCCGTCTTGCTGGCCGAAACCCTGGGCAGCATGGCAGCGAATGCCTGCCTCGATTCCAGCCGGCAAGTGAGCGTGGGGCAGGAAATCAACGCCAACCACGTGCGCGGCGTGCGGGGCGGCCACGTGACGGGGCGCGCCACGCCGATACACCGGGGCCGCACCAGCCAGGTGTGGGAAATCCGCATCGTCGATGCAGATGGCAAGCTGTGCTGCATTTCGCGCATCACCATGGCCGTCATCGATGTGCCCGGTACCAGTTGATTGTCTTTTTTGATATGCATCAAGGCATTAAAAGTGAGCGCGTGGAATCATCGAGAACGCTGTTCGCTTATAATTCAGTGTGCTGTTGTATGGCGCAGGGCATGTCCCGCGCGCCTGCATTGCCCGAATTTAGAAGCTGACTGCCCAAAAAACGCCAGTTAGAGACCCATCCTGCGCCACGCAGGAAAGGCAACACGACGGCGAGCAGATCGCCGGTTGGCAGTACTGAAGTGCTGACCGAACCGGCAACAATCAACTTTATTATTACAGGGCAATAACAACAATGATGTCATTCAATCGTTTGACGATAGGCGCGCGCCTGAGCGCAGGCTTCGGGCTGCTGGTCTTGTTCATGCTGGCGCTGGCTGCCTTCGCACTGCTGCGCATCGGCGCCATCTCCGGCGCCATGGACGCGCAAGACAAAGTACAGCTGGAAAAACTGGACCCCCTGTACGTGGCGCGCGAAGCGCTCGACCAGACGGGCCTGGCGGCGCGCAACGCGTATATCTTCCATGACCAGGCTGCCGCCGAGAAAGAGCTGGCCATCCTCGACAGCCAGAAGGCGCTGTACCTGGAAGCGCTGGCCAGGCTGGCGCCGCAGTTTGCCGGCGACCCCCAGTTCGAGAAAGTCAGCACGGGCCTGAAAACCATGGCGCAGGAATTGCTGCGTCCGCGCCAGTTCCGCGCCACGGGGCAGATGGAGCAGTACGGCAGCTTCCTCGTCGAGGAATGCAGCCCCCTGCGGCGCCAGATCGTCGCCGACATCGATGCCATCCTGAAAAACGTGCAGCGCGAATCGGAGCAGGCCAGCATCGATGCCCGCGCCATCTACGGCCAGTCCCTGCGCTGGATCGGCGTGCTGGCCGCGCTTAGCGTGCTCATCTGCATTGCCGTCGCCACCGTGATCACGCGGGGCTTGCTGCGCCAGCTGGGCGGCGAACCCGCCTATGCGGCCTCGATCGCCGGGCGCATCGCGCTCGGCGAGCTGGCCATCGACGTGCACACGCGCCACGGCGACGACAGCAGCTTATTGTTTGCAATCAAGACCATGCGCGACAACCTGGCCGCCATCGTCGGTAAGGTGCGCCACGGCACGGAAAGCATCGCCACGGCCTCGACCGAGATCGCCTCGGGCAACCGCGATCTGTCGCAGCGCACGGAGCAGCAGGCCGGCTCGCTGGAAGAAGTGGCGTCGTCGATGGAAGAACTGATTTCCGCCGTGCGCCAGAATGCGGACAACGCCCAGCAGGCGAACCGCCTGGCGCGCGAAGCGTCGACCGTGTCGGAGCAGGGCGGCAAGGCCGTGGCCGAAGTAGTGCATACCATGGGCCTGATCAATGCGTCGTCGAACAAGATCGTCGACATCATCGGCGTGATCGACAGCATCGCCTTCCAGACCAACATCCTGGCCCTGAATGCGGCCGTGGAAGCGGCGCGCGCCGGCGAGCAGGGGCGCGGCTTCGCCGTCGTCGCCACCGAGGTGCGCAGCCTGGCCCAGCGTTCGAGCGCCGCCGCGCACGAAATCAAGGCCCTGATCGACGATTCCGTCAGCAAGGTGGGCACGGGCACGCGGCTCGTCGAGCAGGCAGGCGCCACCATGCATGACGTGGTGGCCGGTATCGGCCGGGTAACGGGCATCATGGCCGAGATCAGCCACGCCACGCAGGAGCAGGGCGCCGGCATCGAACAAGTCAACCGCGCCATCGTCGACATGGACCGGGTGACCCAGCAAAACGCGGCCCTGGTGGAGCAGGCCGCCGCCGCCGCCCACGAGTTGCAGCAGCAGGCGGCGCAGCTGGAACAGGAAGTGGGCATCTTCAAGCTGGCCCGGCCGGCCAACGGTCCGTTGCGCCTGGCGGCCTGAGGCCGCACGGCAGGGCGGCGCGCGGCACGCCGACAGCCACGCGCCAATAGTCGTATTCCGCGCTACAATGAGAGCTGGATCACCGCCAGGACTTCTCATGCAAGTGCGCAGCAGCCATGATCTCTCCAGCCCGGACGACGACAAACCGGCGCCGCCCGGGCTGCAGCTGGCCCTTGCCGGCCTCGGCTGGGGCTTGCTCACCTGCATGCTGTGCTTTGCCATCCTCTTCCTCACCAAATGGCTGTTGCCGCCCGAATACTGGGGGGCGCACACGGGCCTGGCCAGGTTCAAGCGCGAAATGTCGCTGCCCCTGCTGGTGTTCTGGGTCGTCATCTATTCTCCCATCCTGGAAACCTTCCTGGGCCAGCTGCTGCCGCTGGAAATCCTCAAGCGCCTGGGCGCCAGCCGCCAGCTGAGCATTTTCCTTGGCGCCGTGCTGTGGGGCATCGTGCATTTCATCAGCGGCGGCTTGCTGCACGCCATCGTCGCGCTGGGCTCGGGCGCCATGTTCAGCTTTGTCTACCTGCGCTACCGCGACCCGGGCGTGGCGGCCGCCTATGCGACGACGGCGTTTGCGCGCGCCTGCAACAACATCGCCATCCTCGTGGCCGTTTTTTATGGCCTCGATGCCTGAGGCCTGTCCTTCCTGAGCAAGTATGGCGCCAGCGCCGCCAGCGCCACGGCCAGCCCCGCCAGGCCATTGAGCAAATGGCGGAAGGCGGCGGCATAGCTGGCGCGCGGCAGCGCTTCCTGGCCGCCTTTACCGTGGGGCCCGCCAGCGGCCACATGCCGCCGCGCTTGCGCGTATTCATTGATTTCATGGTGGAACAGTTACAGGACCGCACTTTCGGCGCCTAGCCTAGAGCGAGGGCAGATTCCCCACCATGCTCCACCGTCGTGCAGTGTGACATTTGCATGACAAATAACAGTGTTTCTCCCGTTTGAACGTCAGTAGGGGGTGCATGCGAGGCGATGCTCAGCCGCGCCGTCCATGCGCCGAAAGGCCCGGACCGCATGCGGCCGGGACTTTTGCCCGATGCCGGCTCGCGCCGGCTTACTCAACCTTGATGTTTTCAGCTTAACGACAGGACACTGCAACATGACCAAGCAATTTGCACCTGCATCTACCGTTTCCTCAGCCGGCGACGATGGCATTTCCGCCCTCGAGGCATACCTGAACAGTGTGGCGGCGGCCCCGCAGCGCTTCGTGGGCACGGCGAACGCCGATGTGCTCACCGGCACGACGGGCGCCGACGTGCTCGAAGGCCTGGCGGGCGACGATACCTATTATGTCAACGACAGCGGCGATGTGATCGTCGAGCTGGCCAACGGCGGCACCGATACCGTCTACACGACGGTCAATTACACGGTGGCCGACAACGTCGAGTACGTACACATCGCTGCCGGTGGCCTGACGGTAACGGGCAGCGCGAATACCAACAATGTCTTTTATGTTGATGTTCCCGGCGGCAACGTCCTCGATGGCGGCGGCACGGGCAATTCCGTCAATTATGTGGGCGCGGGCGCGGGCGTGACGGCCACCCTGTCCGGGGCGAATGGCCCGGTGACGGCGGCGCCGGGCAGCGATGTGCTGGTCAATTTTGCCAGCATCGTGGGCAGCAAGTTCGACGACGTCCTGACGGGCAACGAACTCAAGAACCTCCTGGCTGGAGGTTTCGGCAACGATATCCTACAGGGCGGCAAGGGAGACGATACCTTGTTCGGCGCGCTGGGCGACGACACCTATATTTTCGCCCGCGGTGACGGCGCCGATAGCATCGTCGAATCGACAGAGGGGGGCGCCCACAATGTCGTTTCCTTCCTGGCCGGCATCAGCGCCGACCAGCTGTGGTTCCGCCAGGTGGGCACGAACCTGGAAGTGAGCACCATCGGCACGGCCGACAAGATCACCATCAGCGGCTGGTATGTCGCCGGCACGGCGCCCCGCATCCAGGAATTCCGCACGGCCGACGGCCGCGTGCTGTTGGGCAGCGACGTGCAAGGCCTGGTGCAGGCGATGGCGGCGCTGCCGCTGCCGCCGGCCGGCCAGCTGACCCTGCCATCGAACATCGCCGCCATCCTGGCCCCGGCATGGGCGCAGAACTGGCGCACGGAAGGCCCGAACCAGCCCAGCAACGGGGCCTTTGTGGGCACGGCGAACCCGGACATCATCAAGGGCACGGCGGGCGCCGATGTGATGGTCGGCGGGGCAGGCGACGACATTTATTACGTCAACCATGGCAACGACGTGGTGAAGGAATACGCTGGCGGCGGACGCGATACCGTCTACACCACGGTCGGCTACACCCTGGACGCCAATGTCGAAGAGGTGCACCTGCGCGCGGCCGGCCTGGAGGTGACGGGGAACGGGGGCAATGGCAGCGGCAATGTATTCCACGTCGATGTGGGCGGCGGTCACGTCCTGCGTGGCGTCGGCAGCAACAATTCGGCCACCTATGCGGGTTCCCGGACGGGCGCGAATGCGGCCATCGCATCGCTCGCCGGCACCCCGGCGGCACGCCCGGGCACGGATGTGCTGGTCAATTTTTCCGGCCTGGAAGGCAGCGCCTATGACGACGTGCTGTCCGGCAATGAACTGGCCAACACCCTGTCCGGCGGCCTGGGCAACGATACCTTGCAAGGCGGCAAGGGCGACGATTTCCTCGTCGGCGGACTGGGCGACGATATCTACGTCTTTGCGCGCGGCGACGGCGCCGACATCATCGCCGAGTCGACCGGCGAAGCCAATTACGACGCCATCGCCTTCCTGGCGGGCGTCAATATCGACCAGCTGTGGTTCCGCCAGGTGGGGGCGGACCTGGAAGTGAGCACCATCGGCACGACGGACAAGATCACCATCCGCGGCTGGAACGCGGCCACGCCCGTCATCGAGGAGTTCCGCACGGCCGCCGGCCACGTCATGCGCGGCACCGACGTGCAGCTGCTGGTGCAGGCGATGGCCAACCTGGCGCCGCCGCCGCTGGGTCAGCTGACCCTGCCGGCCGGCACGGCCGCCGCCCTGGCGCCCGTGCTGGCCCAGGCCTGGCACTTCAACGGTCCCACCCAGCCCACGGGACAGACCTTCACGGGCACGGCGAACGCCGACGTCCTCACGGGGTCCGCGGGCGCCGACCTGCTGGAAGGCCTGGGCGGCGACGATACGTATTACGTCAACCATGGCGGCGACTTCATCGTCGAGCGGGGCAACGGCGGCAACGATACCGTGTACACCAGCGTCAACTACACGGTGGCCGACAACGTGGAAAACGTGCGCCTGAACGGCGCCGGCCTGACGGTGACGGGCAGCGCCTACACGAGCAACGTCTTTTATGTGGAGACTCCGGGCGGCAACGTGCTCGACGGTGCAGGCGCGGGCAACTCGGTCAACTATTCGGGCGCCACTGCGGGCGTGACGGCGGTCTTCGCACCGGCAGGCGGTCCCATGACTGCGCGTCCCGGTGTCGACGTGCTGGCCAATTTCAATATTCTCATCGGCAGCAAGTTCGACGACGTGTTGATCGGCAATGAGCTGAAGAACATCCTCTTTGGCGGCCTGGGCAATGATACCTTCCAGGGCGGCAAGGGTGACGATACCCTGGCCGGCGCTGCGGGCAACGATACCTATATCTTCGCCCGCGGCGACGGCGCCGACATCATCGCCGAGGTGGTGGAGGCCGGCAGCCACGACGTCGTGTCCTTCCTGGCCGGCGTCAATGCCGAGCAGCTGTGGTTCCGCCAGGTGGGCGCGAACCTGGAAGTGAGCACCATCGGCACCACGGACAAGATCACCATCAACAACTGGTACTCGGACTCGGCGGTGCGCATCGAGGAATTCCGCATGGCCGATGGCCGCGTTTTGCTGGGCAACAATGTGCAAAACCTCGTGCAGGCGATGGCGGGCCTGACGCCGCCGCCCGTGGGCCAGGTCACCTTGCCTGCTGGCACGGCCGCCACCCTGGCGCCGGTGCTGGCGCAGAACTGGCGCGCGGGCCAGCAGCTGGGCGCTGCCAGCCAGGGCGGCAGCGGCGCTTGGCAAGCCGATGCGGCGCAGCTGGTGCAAGCCATGGCCGGCTTTGCCGTGCCGGCCGCTGCATCGGCCCCGTGGTCGGCCCATGGCGCTGCGTCGGCGCAGATCCAGCTGGCGGCAGCCCACTAAGGCCTAAGTCTGAGCAATCGTCAGGAAATTATTGTGACGTCATGAAAAACAGAACCGGAAGCTATGCAAGGCGCCGGCTGCGACGCAGTGCGCGCACTGCCAGCAGTTGGCAACGCAGCAGAGCGCCGGTTATGGAAGTCAGAAACCACAAGAATTTACTGGCGCTTACTTAGCTAGCCGTATCACCCCTTACGCAGCCTGGCCCGCTTCGCACGTGCCGGCCAGGCTGCGCCACTGAATTTCCGACATGATCCGATGAGCGCACTTCCCGCAACCTCCCATAGCCACGATACGCCGCCCCTTGAATCCGCCACGCCCGACACGGGCCTGCTGTCGCTGCTGCTGATGGCCAGCCTGCATGGCGTGCCCGCCGACGGCGCCCAGCTCAAGCACGCTTACGGCCAGGCCGTGTTCACGCGGCAAACCATTTTGCTGGCCGCAAAACAGCTGGGGCTGACGGCCAAGCTGGTGCGCCAGCCCTTGACGCGGCTGGCGCAGGCGCCGCTGCCGGCCATCGCCACCGATACGGCCGGCCGTTTCTTTATCCTCGGCAAGGTCGAAGACAGCGGGGCGGGCATGGCGAAGCTGCTGATCCAGCATCCGGGCCAGCCGCCGCAAATCCTCGGCCTGCAAGCCTTCCTCGCCACCTGGACGGGCGAACTGATCTTTTTCACCAGCAAGGCCAGCTATGCGGGCGAGACGGCCCGCTTCGATTTCAGCTGGTTCATCCCCGCCATCGTCAAATACCGCCGGCTGCTGGGCGAAGTGCTGCTGATTTCCTTCGTGCTGCAACTGATCGGCCTGGCCACGCCCCTGTTTTTCCAGGTGGTGATGGACAAGGTGCTGGTCAACCACGCCATGCGGACCCTCAACGTGGTGGCCATCGGCCTCGTCTGCGCCATCGTCTTCGAGGCCGTGCTGGGCCAGATACGCACCTATGTCTTTGCGCGCACCAGCAGCAAGATCGACGTGGAACTGGGCGCGCGCCTGTTCCGCCATCTGCTGGCCTTGCCGATCGCATATTTCCAGGCGCGCCGCGTGGGCGATTCCGTGGCCCGCATGCATGAACTGGAAAGCATCCGGTCCTTTCTCACCGGCAACGCCATGACCCTGGTGCTCGACGTGCTGTTTTCCTTCATCTTCATCGCCGCCATGCTGTGGTACAGCGCCGCGCTGAGCGTGATCGTGCTCGCTTCGATTCCCGTCTACGCCACCCTGTCGATGCTGCTCACGCCCGTGCTGCGGGGGCGATTGAACGACAAATTCAACCGCAGTGCGGAAAACCAGTCTTTCCTGGTCGAAACGATCAGCGGCGTCGACACGGTAAAGGCCATGGCCGTCGAGCCCCGCTGGCAGCAGCAGTGGGAAAAGCAGCTGGCCGGCTATGTGTCGGCGGGCTTGTCGGCGAACAACATCGGCATGCTGGCCAGCGGCGGCGTCACCCTCGTCAGCAAGCTGGTGACGGCGGCCATCATGTGGTGGGGCGCCACCCTCGTCATCGATGGAAAGATGACGGTGGGCGAGCTGGTGGCCTTCAATATGCTGGCGGGCCAGGTAGCCTCGCCCATCCTGCGCCTGGCGCAGCTGTGGAACGATTTCCAGCAGGTGGGCATTTCCATGAGCCGGCTGGGCGACATCCTGAATGCCCGCACGGAATCCGGCGGCCTGAACGGGGGCGGCCAGAAGGCGCGCATGCCCCGCATCGCGGGCGCCATCGCCTTCCAGCAGGTGGGTTTCCGCTACCGGCCCGACGCGGCCGAGGTGCTGCGCGACGTGTCGATTGCCATCGCGCCCGGCGAGGTGATCGGCATCGTCGGGCGTTCCGGCTCCGGCAAGAGCACCCTGACGCGGCTGGCGCAGCGCCTGTACATCCCCGAGCGGGGCAGGGTGCTGATCGACGGACAGGATATCGCCGTCATCGACACGGCGTCGCTGCGGCGCCAGATCGGCGTGGTGCTGCAGGAAAACATCCTGTTCAACCGCTCCGTGCGCGACAATATCGCGCTGAGCGACCCGGCCCTGCCCATCGATGCCGTCATCGCCGTGGCGAAACTGGCGGGTGCCCACGATTTCATTTGCGAGTTGCCTGAAGGCTACGACACCATGGTGGGCGAGCACGGTACGGGCCTGTCGGGCGGCCAGCGCCAGCGCATCGCCATCGCCCGCGCCCTCGTCGGCAATCCCCGCATCCTGATTTTCGACGAGGCGACGAGCGCGCTCGACTACGAGTCGGAAAAAATCATCCAGGACAATATGCGGGGCATCTGCGCGGGGCGCACCGTGCTGATCATCGCCCACCGCCTGTCGGCCGTGCGCGAAGCGCACCGCATCGTCGTCATGGAGCGGGGGCAGGTGGCCGAGCTGGGCACCCACGCGGCGCTGCTGGCCCGTCCCGGCGGCATCTACGCCCACCTGTACGGCTTGCAGCAGGGAACGACCGGGAGCGCCGCATGAGCGCCGGCCACCGCCTGGCCGCGTATGGCGAACTGCTGGCCCGCTACGGCCAGGTGCTGCGGCACAGCTGGCGCATCCGCGCCTCGCTGGGCGGGCCCGTGCTGAGCGAAGACGAGGCGGCCTTCCTGCCGGCCGCGCTGGCGCTGCAGGAGCGGCCCGTGTCGCCGTCGCTGCGCTTCACGGCGCGCGTGCTGATGCTGCTCGTCGGCTGCGTGGTGCTGTGGGCCGTCTTCGGCAAGGTGGACATTATCGTCAATGCGGCGGGCAAGATCATTCCGTCCGGTAACACCAAGACCGTCGCTTCCGTCGACGTGGCCGCCGTGCGCGCCCTGCACGTGCGGGAGGGGCAGGCCGTCAAGGCGGGCGATCTGCTGGTGGAACTGGACAGCCGCGGCCCGGACGCCGAGCGCGACAAGGCTGCCGGCGACGCCGTGGCGGCCGCGCTGCAGGTGGCCCGCTCGCGCGCGCT
>NZ_WFLL01000056.1:0-31068 GCF_009208755.1 Janthinobacterium sp. FT14W
GCCGGCCTGGCGCTGCTGCGCCGCCACGCCGGCGGCCCGGACGGCCTGCCGCCGGCCGCCCACGCGGATATCGTGCTGCTCGACGCGGCCATGCCCGGCATGGACGGCATTTCCATGCTCACCGAGGCGCGCGCCGACGAACGCCTGGTGCTGCCGCCCGTGATCATGCTGGTGGCCGACCAGGACAGCGAAAATCTCGAACGGCTGGCCGACAGCCTGATGCTGGCCGGCATCGTCTCGAAGCCGGCCACCCCGGCGCGCCTGCTGGCGGCCGTGACGGCCGTGCGCGAAGGCCGCAGCACGCCATCCGCGCTGCCCGTGTCCACGCCCCTGTCGGGCTTGCTGGCAGGCATGCGCGTGCTGCTGGTGGAAGACAATGAAATCAACCAGGAAGTGGCGCAGTACATCTTGCTGCACTCGGGCGCGCGCGTGGCCGTGGCCGCCAACGGCCGGCTGGCCGTCGACTTGCTCGCCAGCACGCCGGACGCCTGGGACGTGGTGCTGATGGATTTGCAGATGCCCGTCATGAATGGCTATGATGCCACCCTGGCCATCCGCGCGCTGGGCTTGCCGGACCTGCCCATCGTCGCCATGACGGCCAACGCCATGGACGAGGACCGCCTGCGCGCCATCGCCAGCGGCATGAATGCGCACGTGGCCAAGCCCATCGATGTGGACGAGATGATCCAGACCCTGACCCGGCTGGTGCCGGCGCTCGCGGGCAGCGGCAGCGCCGTCCAGGCCGGCAATGCCGTCGCGCAGGCGCCGGACGTGCCGGCCACGGTGCCCGGCATCGACCTGGCGGCGGCCCTGCACCGCTTCGGCGGCGATTACGGCGCCTTCCTGGCATTGCTCAAGCGCTTCGAGAATTCGCAAGGCGACGCCGTCGAGGAAACGCGGCGCCTGCTGGCCGAAGGCCAGGCGCGGCAGGCGGCGCAGCTGCTGCACCGCGTGTGCGGCGTGGCGGCCAACCTGGGCGCGGCCCGCGTCGCCAGCCTGGCCAGCGACACGGAAAAGGCGCTGCAAGGGGGCCGCGCGCATGCGGCAACAGCCTTGCTGGGACAACTGGAACTGGCGATGGCCGAAGTCATCGCAGCGGCACGCACCCTGCCCTCGCCCCGGCGGCGCAGCCAGGCGGCAGCCGATGCCGGCGGCAGCGCACCGGTCGAGCTGCGGGCCGGCCTGGCCAAGCTGCTCGTCCTGATCCGCAACAATAATCTGAAGGCGCTGGCGCAATTCCATGCGCTGCACCCCGCCATACAACAGTCAGACCGGGAAGCGGCCCTGGCGCTGGCAAACGCGATCGAGACACTGGATTTTTCCGAAGCGGAAAAACTCGTGCTCGATCAGCTGAAACGAGAGGAAAACAAGTGAGCTGGACCAACCTTGCCATGAACGGGCGCATCCTCATCGTCGATGACGCCATGGAAAACATCCAGATCCTGCACCAGCTGCTGCGCGAGGACCACGACGTGCTGTTCGCCCTGAGCGGCGAGAAGGCGCTGGAAATTGCGCATAATCAACTGCCGGACCTGATCCTGCTCGACGCCGTCATGCCCGGCATGGATGGCTATGCCGTGTGCAACGCGCTGCGCGAATCGGCCCTGCTGAGCGCCATTCCCGTCATCTTCGTCACGGCCCTGAACCAGCCCGAGGACGAGACGCGGGCGCTGGAAGCGGGCGCCGTCGATTTCATCACCAAGCCGTTCAACGCGGCCGTCGTGCGGGCCCGCGTGCGCAGCCAGCTGACCATCAAGCGGCAGGCCGACGCCATGCGCGAACTGTCGCTGACCGATTCGCTCACGGGCGTGGCCAACCGGCGCAGCTTCAACGACACCATGGACAGCGAATGGCGGCGCTGCGCGCGCGACGGCGTGCCGATGGCCATCATCATGGCCGACATCGACCATTTCAAGGATTACAACGACACGTATGGCCACCAGGCGGGCGACCTGTGCCTGCAGCAGGTGAGCGCCGCCCTGCGCCGCTGCGCCGTGCGCCCGCCCGACCTGCTGGCCCGCTACGGCGGCGAGGAATTCATCGTGCTGCTGCCGCAGGAAACGCGCGACGGCGCCGAAGTGGTGGCCCAGCGCATCCTCGATGAAGTGCGCGCGCTGGAAATTCCCCACGCCAGATCCAGCGTCGGCCCCCACGTCACCGTCAGCCTGGGCATGGCCAGCGTCATGCCCACGGAAGGCATGGACCCCAGCGCCCTGATCCGCGCCGCCGACGCCCTGCTGTACCGCGCCAAGCATACGGGGCGGGACAGATATTGCGCGCCGGAGGGGGAGTGAGCAGGCAGCCTAGCGGCTGCGTGCCGGCGCGGCATTGGAACGCTTGCCCCCGGAGGGCCGTCCCGTCGTGCTGGGCCAGCCGCCCGCATTGCCCGGGCCAGGACCTCGGCCCGTAGCACTAGCGCCCCTGGCGGACGCCTTGCCGCTGCCCGCGGCGCCCTTGCCGGCGCCGCCATTTCCGCTGCTTGCCTGGTTGGACATCATCGCCTCCTTCGCCGGAAACCGCCGGCGCGCCACCAGCGTACACCTGGCGCTCGCGCAGGAGCGCACAACTGCCTGCCGGCCCGCGAAGCGGGCTCAAGGTATGGCTCAGGGATAGCAGCGCATCAGGAACTCCGCCACGCACACGGGTTTCGTGTCGCCTTCGCGCTCCATGGTGACGGCCCAGTTCACTTGCGCTCCGTCCGGCAAGTCCTCGACGGACAGGATGTCGAGCCGCGCGCGCAGGCGGCTGTTCACGGGCACGGGCGCGGGAAAGCGCACCTTGTTCAAGCCATAGTTGATGGCCATGCGGATGCCGGCCATGCGCAAGGCCCCCGCAAGCATGGCCGGCAGCAACGACAGCGTCAGGAAGCCGTGCGCCACCGTGCAGCCATACGGCGACTCGCGCGCGCAGCGCTCCGCGTCCACGTGGATCCACTGGTGGTCGTTGGTGGCATCGGCAAAGGTGTCGATGCGCTGCTGGGTGATGGTCAGCCAGTCGGAAACGGCCACGTGCTGTCCCGCCAGGGCCTGGAAGCCCGCGATGCCCGCGATATCACGCATGGTTTTCTCCCGCCGGGCGGCGGCCGAACATGCCCATGCCTTCCACCGTCGTCACCACTTCGCCGTGCTGGTTGCGTACGCTCCACACGGAAATGACGATGCCGCGGTCCGGCTTCGACGTGGACGGGCGCACTTCCTTGACCTGGTAGGTCAGGTGCAGGGTGTCGCCCGCGCGCACGGGCTTGAGCCAGCGGATGCTGTCCAGGCCGGGCGAGCCCATGCTGGACGAATGCTTGAGCAGGTTATCCACCACCAGGCGCATCATCATGCCGCACGTGTGCCAGCCGCTGGCGATCACGCCCTTGAAGATGGTTTTTTCCGCGGCCGCGTGGTCGACGTGGAAAGGCTGCGGGTCGAAATCCGTGGCGAAAGCAATGATTTCCCGCTCCGTCACGTGGCGCTGGCCCAGGTCGATTTCCAGTCCCTGCGTAAAATCTTCGAAATACCAGTGCTTGGGTTTGATTCCGGTCAATGCGGTCATGCGGTCTCCGTCGGCAAGAAGCCCGGCTGGGCGATAAAGCGCTCGATATGGTGTTCCACGTCGCCCAGGGTCAGGGCGATCATGGACAGGCGCTTGAAATGGTGGGCGGCAGGCAATTCGTCCGTCACGCCCATGCCGCCATGCAATTGCACGGCTTGCTGGCCGACAAAGGCAGCAGCCAGCCCCACCCGCGCCTTGGCCGCGGACACCGTGCGGCGGCGCTCGGCCACGTCGTCGCTGCCGGCCTTGGCGGCGGCCAGCATGGCCATCGAGCGCGCCTGCTCCAGGTGGATGAACATGTCGGCCATGCGGTGCTGCAAGGCCTGGAACTTGCCGATGGGCGCACCGAACTGCTGGCGCGTCTTCAGGTACTCGAGGGTGGCGGCAAAGATGGCGTCCATGGCGCCCACGGCTTCCGCGCACAGCAGGGCTGCGCCGTAGTCGAGCGCCGCGTCCAGCACGGGCCAGCCCTGCCCCGCCTGGCCGACCAGGGCCTCATGCCCCAGCACCACTTGCACGAGGGTCACGCTGGCGGCGCGCTGGCCGTCGATGGTGCGGTAGTCGCGCACGGTCACGCCCGGCGCATCGGCGGGCACGAGGAACAGCGAGATGCCGTCCGTGCCGTCCTGGCGGCCGCCGCTGCGGGCCGAGACGATCAGGGCGCCCGCCTGCGCGCCATGGATGACGACGGTTTTCTCGCCGTCCAGCACGAAACCGTCGCCGCTGGTCGTGGCCGTGGTGGCGATATCGTGCAGATCGTGGCGCGACTGCCGTTCGCCCAGCGCGCAGGCCAGCTTCAGGCTGCCGCTGGCCACCTGCTCCAGCACGCCGTCGTGGCCGCCTGCCAGGGCCAGGAAGCGCGCGCCCAGTACGGTGGCCAGGTACGGTTCGACCACCAGCCCGCGCCCCAGTTCCTGCATCACCAGCAGCATGTCGACGGCCGTGCCGTCGAAGCCGCCCGCGGCGGCCGGCAGCGGCAAGGCCGTCATGCCCAGCTCGGCCAGGGTGGCCCAGGCAGCGCTGGAGACGCCCGTGGCCGAATGGACGATCTGCTTGCGCGTTTCAAACGGGTAATCCTTGTCGACCCAGCGCCTGAGCGCGTCGGCAAATTGCTGCTGTTCCTGATTAAATTGAAAGTCCATGTCGTCTCCTTCTGGCTTACAAGCCCAGGATCATCTGCGTGATGATGTTTTTCTGGATTTCATTCGAGCCGCCATAGATCGATGTCTTGCGGTAATTGAAGTAATACGCGGCCAGCGGCGCGGCCAGGTCGTCGCCGCCCGCGCCATGCGGCGCGCTGCCGTCGAGATAATCGGGGTCGAAGGGCAAGGCTTGCGGGCCGATGGCTTCCACCATCAGTTCCGTCAGCTGCTGCTGCAGTTCCGAGCCGCGCACCTTCAGCATCGACGCCTGCGGTCCCGGCCCTTTGCCCTCTTCGCTGATGACGCGCAAGACCGTCATTTCCAGCGCCATCAATTCGATTTCCAGGGTAGCGACCTTGGCCGCAAAGGCGGGGTCGTGCAGCAGCGGCGCGCCGCGCTTGGTCTGCTGCATGGCCAGCTGCTTGAGGAAGGTCAGTTCGCGCTTGGAGCGGCCCACGGCGGCGATGCCCGTGCGCTCATGGCCCAGCAGATACTTGGCATAGGTCCAGCCCTTGTTTTCCTGGCCCACCAGGTTGCTGACAGGCACGCGCACATTGTCGAAGAAGACTTCGTTCACTTCATGTTCTTCATCGAGCATGATGATGGGACGCACGGTGATGCCCGGCGTTTTCATGTCGATCAGCAAGAAGCTGATGCCTTCCTGCTTGCGCACCGTGCTGTCCGTGCGCACCAGGCAAAAGATCATGTCCGCGTGCTGGCCCAGGGTCGTCCAGGTTTTCTGGCCGTTGACGATGTAGTGGTCGCCGTCGCGCTCGGCCGTGGTTTTCAGCGACGCGAGGTCGGAACCGGCGCCCGGCTCGGAATAGCCCTGGCACCACCAGTCGTCGCAGTTCAAAATGCGCGGCAGATAGTAGGCTTTCTGTTCCGCGTTGGCGAAGGCCATGATGACGGGCGCCACCATGTTGACGCCGAAGGGCAGGATGGGCGGCGTGGCCGCGCGCGCGCACTCGTCTTCCCAGATATGGCGCTGCACGGACGTCCAGCCCGTGCCGCCGTATTCGACGGGCCAGGCCGGCGCGGCCCAGCCTTGCTGCGCGACAATCTTGTGCCAGCGCACGTAATCATCGCGGTTCAGGCGCAGATGCTGGCGCACCTTGCGCTGCAAATCCGCCGGCAGATGGGTGTCGAGGAAGGCGCGCACCGTGTCGCGGAACGCCGTCTCCTCGGCCGTGTAATGCAGGTCCATGTCTGTCTCCTTGTTCTTATCGGTTGCCGTGATGCCTGCACGCAAGGAAGTTCAGCGCACAAAAAAAGCACGACCGTTCTCAAGGATTGTACAACAGATTGGGAAGCGCGCCAGGGGTTTTACAAAGGCTGGCGCGCGAGGGGAAGTGGCTGAAGTTGCCTGGAATTTGCCGGCATTGGCCGGCGGCTGCCGTCCCATGTTCAATAACGTCAATAACGCGGCGAAATTGCCGAATGTCGGGTTCCGGCCGGAGCCGGCCTCGATCACCGCTGCCTCTTTCGGCATCTTCCTGAAGCCTGACACAGCATCCATTCATTCATTTTGTCGACATCTGGCCATCTGCAGGCACCAGCGCGCCTTGCTCGGTGAACTGCCGGGTACTCGCCAGCACGCCCTTGTCACTGTAAACCTGACGAATGCTTACCTTACCGTTGGGATGGTAACTATTGTGTACGCCCACGGGCAGACCCTCGCGCCACTGCCCCCGCGACGCCAGCTTGCCATCGCTGAAATACGTCGTCGCTACGCCATGTTCGCGGCCATGCTCATCTTGCCCTACCTGCGATTCGATATTGCCATCCCGATCATAAAGGCGGTAACCGCCCACCATCTTGCCTGAAACAAAATCGGCTGCATCGGTCTGTCCGGAGATACGCACCAGGTCGCTCTTGATGGTATCGAAAATCTCCACCTTCCAGGTACCGGGCACCGCGGCTGTTGGCAAGGGCAACACCAACACATAAGGCGAGCGCTGCCTGAGCTGCGGCATCAGCTGTTCGTCCAGGTACAGGCGCGCCTTGCCGTCGGCACAGGTGCTCGGGCCGCAGCCGGCAATCAGGCGTGCAAACGGAATGGCCTCCTCCCCCTTTTTCCCCACAGGGCAGCCAAACAATGTCACGGCCATGGGCGTCTTGTCACGGATGCGCTCGATGAGTCCGGGCCTGAGGCTTGCATATTCATCTCGATTTTCCAGCATGCCCTGCTTCATGCGCAGCTGGTTGCCGCCACACGCAGTAGTTTCCGCCACGGTCAGCACATCGGCCCCTGCGCTATCCTGGCCACTGGAAATAGCTGTAAACACATGTCGCTGAATAATATCGGCCTGCGCCGGCATGGGCCACAACAGCATGGCGCCCAGCGTCACGCGTAGTATTTTCTGATTTTTTTTCAAGTACGTCCCTGATATGGGTTCGATTAGCGGGCTTAGCGGATGCGTGCTGTCAATGGCTTCTGGCCACCATCACCCATACAGATGCAGCAGCACCTGCACGGCCACGATCTTGACGATGGTCATGCTGGGGAAGATCATGGCGTAGCCCAGGTTCGGGCGGTCCGACCTGGCCAGGCGGTTGGCGAACACCAGCACGGCCGGGTTGCCCGTGGCGCCGGCCGCGATGCCCAGCAGCTCGGGAAACGGCAGGCGCAGGAACACCTTGCCCAGGATTACCACGAGGGCCACCACCACCAGCACCGTCACGGCCCCCAGCGCCAGCATGGGCAAGCCATCGGCGCCCACCTGCTGCACGAAAGGCAAGCCGGAGGCCATGCCCACGGAAGCGAGGAAAATCGTCAAGCCATAGTTGCGCATCACCAGGTTGGCCGACAGGGGCAGGCGCCAGCTGATCTTGCCCACCCTGCCCAGGCGCCCCAGGATCAGCGCCATCACCAGCGGGCCGCCCGCCAGGCCCAGGCTGAACGAGCCTATCCACGGCAAGGGGATAGGCACCAGGCCCAGCAGCACTCCCAGCACCATGCCCATGCCCAGCGACACATAGCTGAACTCGGCCGTGGCCGTGATGGAATTGCCGAACAGCTTGCGCACGTCCGCCGCATGTTTGGCTGGCGCAATGGCCATCACCCGGTCGCCGAATTCCAAGGTCAGGAAGGGATGGGGCAGGATCATGGCGTCGCCGCGGCGGATGAAGGCGATCTGCAGGGGGAAATCCTTGCCCAGGTTCAATTCTCCCAGCGGTACGCCGACGATTTCCGCGTCCGACACGAACACTTCCGTGCCGTCGAAATCGCTGCGGTCCTTCATCAGCCGGCCCGGGTCCAGGTGGCCCAGCGCCGTGCGCGCCGCCTCCACGCCCGCCACCGTGCCCGACACCATCAGCGCGTCGCCCACGCCGAGCACCAGGGACGGGTCGGGCAAGCGGTTCTGGTGGCCCTGGCGCACGCCGATCACCTGCACGCCGGCCAGCGGCCCATCGGCCAGTTCGGACAGGGCCGCGCCCGCCAAGGTCGCTTCATCGATGGTAATTTCCGACACGACAATGGGTGCGGGCGGCGGCGTCAGCACGGGTTTCAAGATGCGCCCGGCCAGGTACAGGCCCAGCATGGGGCCCACCACGCCGAACGGATAGGCGACGGCATAGCCGACGGCCGCGTCGCCATTGCCGTGCGACGCTTCCAGGGCCGCCTGCAGGGCGGCCGTGCTGGTCATGGCGCCGGCAAACACGCCGCTGGCCATGCGCAGCGAGATATCGATCCACTGCCCGCCCCAGACGGAGACGGCCAGGCCGCCCATGACGGCGGCAAAGGCGATCAGGTTGTGTTTCTGCCCCGCACCGCGCAAGCCGGCGAAAAACTGCACGCCGTACTGCACGCCTATGCCATACAGAAACAGCAGCAGGCCGATGGAGCCGACCATCGGCGGCGGCACGGACCCGGGCGCGAAGGCGCCCAGCGCCAGCCCCGCGAACAGCACGCCGCCCACGCCCAGCGAAAAGCCGAACACGCTGATGCGCCCAAGCGCATAGCCGGCGCCGATGACGAGAAACAGGGCGAGGATGGGCGTGGACTCCAGCGTATGGCGGAAGAGATCTAGCATGGGTGCAACCTTATTCTGGGGATGACCCAGTTTAGCATGCACAAAAGCAACACGATGGCGATGATGGCAAGCAAGCGTGCGCAGGTTTGCGCATAAAAAAACGGGCAAAAAAAAGCCCGCTGCGGGAGCGGGCTGAATCTAATTCCTGTGAGGAAGTAGAGGAGACAGGTGAATGATGCCGCATCGCAGCATAGCTATCCAATTGCATGTTGTGATGATGGAAATATGATTTATTAATATCTCACCCAGCAGGGTATGACATCGATCAAATGGCCAGTGCGCTCAAGACGTCTCTGCGCGTCCGCTTACCCAGGCTCCCAAAGCCGGATTTTTTTACACTCCCTCCAGTCTGGGACATTGATCCCAATAAATACGGTGAAAAATCAAGCACCTGCAGCGCGTGGCACATGACTTGCATGGTTAGGCCTGGCGCACCAGCCCAGCAGATCGCCGGACCTGGCGCCACTTCGATGCCATGCATCCCGTCCGGAGGATTTATGCCCCGCAATTTCCCCATCAAAGCCAGCATGTTTTCATGGATGCGGCAGATATTGCGCACTTTTATCTTGTTGTGGTGGCTGGGCGCGGCATCGCACGCCTGCGCGGACGAGCCGCCACCGCTGATCAAAGTGATGCCGCTGGGCGATTCGCTGACGGCCGGCTATCCCTTGCAGCCAGAGCGCAGCTACCGGCTGAAGCTGCTCACCGACCTGCTCGCGGCCGGCAAGAAAATCGACTACGTCGGCGCCGGCCATGACCCCTCCGACCCGCCCAACTACCTTGCCCATCAAGGCATGGTGGGCGCCACGGTTGACAAGATCACCGGCGACGCAGCCTGGAACACCTACAATCCGGCCATCATCCTGCTGATGGCTGGCACCAATGATTTCAGGCTAACCGACGTCGGCTCCGGTCTCGGCGCACTGGGCCTGGTCTCCCTGGCCAGCGCGCTTGACACGCTGATCAAGAAAATCAACAAGGACTATCAGGACCGCGGCGAGAAGGTGGAGATCTTTGTCTCGTCCATCCCGCCGATTGGCTATCCCCGCGAAGGCACCGGGACGACGGCAACCCATACCCTGCTCAACTACCTGAAATCCGAAGGACTCTCCTTTGCAATAGTCGGCGGCCAAAGCGGCGCGGTCGATCAGGCAAAGTTCACCAGCGCGGTGATCGCCTTCATTGCTCGCAGGAAACTGAGCCCCAACCCGGGCAGTATCTTCAAAGCGGCCGATGCGGACGGCGATGCCGTCCTGACGGCGGCCGAGTACGAGGTTGCGCTCCGCTTGCTGGGCGAATTTATTCTGAACAAATACATCAACGACTACAACAACAATATCCGCACGCTGGCAATGCAGCACAACAATACCCATTTTGTGGATGCCGGCGCACAACTCACGCTGGCGGACTTCACGGACGGCACCCATCCGGCCACCCAGCAGGGCTACGACAAGCTGGCGCCCGCCTGGTTCGCCTCCCTGCAGGCATTTTTCGCGAGTAATACGCACTACTGGATCAATGGCAACGGTTTCTGGGAAGAAGGCAATAACTGGTCCGAAACCCCGGACGGGCCGGGCGGCACCGTCCAACCGACGGGCGGTAGCGTGTATCTGCTGCAGCATGACGATATCGACCGGACCGTGATACGCGACAGCGAAGCCGCGCCAGCCCAGCTGCTCGACCTCAGGATCGATGCCACCGGCACCGGCACCATGACGCTGCGCGTACAGGCGGACCTCGAAGCCATGCTGACCGTCGTCGGCATGGCCGGCAAGGGCCAGCTGGACCAGACCGACGGCACCATGATCACGCCGACCCTGCTGCTCGGCGCGGAAGCTGGCAGCTCCGGCACCTACGTGCTCGACGGCGCGGACACCACGCTCAGGTCCGAAGTGGAGGACATCGGGTTTAACGGCAGCGGCAACTTTACGCAGGAAAATGGCAGCAATGACGTGCTGCGCCGCTTGACCCTCGGCTACAGCGCTGGCGGTTTCGGCAGCTACACCTTGAACCAGGGCATCCTGTCGAGCAACGAAGAATGGGTGGGCATGGATGGCACTGGCGTATTCATCCAGAATGGCGGCACCCACCGGATCGAAGCCAAGGCGCCGAGCACCAGCGGATTCGAGGGCACGCTGTCGATCGGCGCCCATAGCGGCTACACGCTGGCACGCGGCGCCCTGAGCGCGAACTTTATCTACAACAACGGCACCTTCGACTATACCGGCGGCACGTTGCAAGCCCAGTTCGTCAACAACGGGGTGTTGCGGCTACGGGGCATACGCCAGATCAAGGGCGACCTGTTCCTGCCGTTGAACGGCCAGATCCAGCTGCCGGACGCCTTTGCCAGCGGCCCCCCGACGCGGCTCGAGGTCGAGGCCGGTGCGGAGCTCGAAGGCGAGCTCTACGTGACCCTGGCTCCCGGCGTCACGCTCCGGCCAGGCGACAGCACCGAAATCATACGCGCGGGCGGAGGCATCTCGCCCGTGCCGGGCGTGCTACGCCTGCCCCCGCTTCCCGGCAAGCTCATCTTGCGCGGAGAGCTGGTCGAACAGAACCACGCACTGCGCATCACGGTCGGCGAAGTCAACTGTGGCGACGTGGCGCAGGTCCGCCTCAGACTGGGACAGCGCGGCCCCAGGGTGAATGGCGACGCCAACAATGATGGCGTGGTCGATGTGCGCGACCTGGCCATGATCGCACGCAAGCTGCCTGCAGGCGCCGCTTGCTCGTTTTGATCCAGACCGAACCTGACCAGAAGAGGAGCACGACATGGCCACCCGACTGACATCGATTTGCCTCTGGGCCTTGGGCGCCCTGCTGGCCTGTACCGTCCAGGCCAGCGCCGCCCCGATCATCGACATCGAGCCCGAGACCCTGTTCGTGTCGCATGAGCAAAGCTTTGGCGTCAACATCGTGATCCATGACGCCACCGACCTGTTCGCCTTTCAGTTCGACCTGTCGTTCGACCCCAGACTGCTATCGGCCACCAGTGTCGCCGACGGCGGCCTGCTGTCCGTCGGCGGCCCCGCCATCTTCTTTCCCGGCACGATAGACAATGTGGCGGGACGCATCTCGTTCACGCTGGGCACGCTGACCGACAGCTTGCCCGGCGTGAACGGCACCGGCGCCCTGGCGGGCATCGTGTTCCGCTCGCGCAACGCCAGCGGCATTGCGTCCCTCAAGCTGTCGGACATCATCCTGCTCGATTCGAACCTGGCCGACATCGCCTTCGCTGCGCCGTTGCCCGCGCAGATCGCGGTGATGCCGGAGCCGGGCACGCTGGCGCTGCTGGCGCCCATGCTGCTGGGCATGGCCTGGGTGCTGCGGCGCCGCCCTGCGCACCTGTCGCCACAGGGATAATGCGCACGCCGTCCCATCTCTTGCTCCGCCTCTTGCCTCAGCTTGCTGCCGGGCTTGTCCCTGGCCTTTCCGCCTCCACGCGCAGCGCCTCGCGCACGGCCGGTCGGGCCCCGACGCTGGCCAACAGGCGTCTCACCTGCGCAAAGGCCGACAAGTCCACCCGGGCGTATGCCGACCAGCCGAGGATGGTGTACAGATAGGCATCCGCGATGGAATAGCGCTCGCCCAGCAGATACGGTCCGCCGGCCGCCAGTTGCCGCTCCACATAGTCGAGGCGCGCGGCGATGCGCGAGCGGGCCACGTCCTGCGCCTGGGTGCCGTATTCCGGGTGGAATAGCCAGGGGCTGTAGGCCTTGTGCAGCTCGGTGGCGATAAAGCCCAGCCACGACTGCAGCTGCACGCGCGCCAGCGTGCCCGGCGGCGGCGCCAGTCCGCTGGCCGGCGCCAGGTCGGCCAGGTATTGCACGATGGCCGTGCCCTCCAGCACGATCGTGCCATCGTCGAGCGCCAGCGCCGGCACGTACAGGTTCGGGTTGATGCGCGCATAGTCGGCGCCCGTTTCCGTGAGGCGTGGAATGGCCTTGATATCGACGCGCTCGAGTTCCAGCGCGAGGCCCGCCTCGATGGCGACGATATGCGGCGACAGCGAACACGTGCCCGTTGCGTAATACAGCTTCATGATCATTCTCCTGACAAAGTTACACGGATGCGGGATCGATTTTTTCCGCATCGATGCCGTACTTGCGGATGGCGTCGCCCACCAGGCTGCGCGCCACCCGCCCCTCGTCAGCCAGGGCCGTCAGCGCGGCCAGGACGATGAAGTGGCGGTCCACTTCAAAGAAGGTGCGCAGCGATTCGCGCGTATCGGAGCGGCCGAAGCCATCCGTGCCCAGGGTGACGAAGCGCCTGTCGGCAACAAAGGGGCGCACCTGGTCGCCGACGATCTTCATGTAGTCGGTGGCCACCACCACGGGGCCTTGCCGGCCGGCCAGGCATTGCGCGATATACGGCACCCTCGGCTCGCTGTCCGGGTGCAGCATGTTCCAGCGCTGCACGGCCAGGCCGTCGCGCCGCACTTCGGTCAGGCTGGTGGCGCTCCACACATCGGCCGCCACGCCGAAATCCTGCTGCAGCAGCATGCCGGCGGCGATCACTTCGCGCAGGATGGAACCGCTGCCCATCAGTTGCACGCGCACTGCCGCTTCCGGGCCTTGCTGCAGCAGATACAGGCCCCGCAAGATGCCCGCCTCGGCCCCTGCCGGCATGGCCGGGTGCGGATAGTTTTCGTTGAGCAAGGTGATGTAGTAAAAAATATCTTCCTGTTCGGCAAACATGCGGCGCAAGCCATCGTGGATGATCACCGCCAGCTCATAGGCAAACGTGGGGTCGTAGGAGATGCAGTTGGGAATCACGGACGACAGCACGTGGCTGTGGCCATCGTCATGCTGGAGGCCTTCGCCCATCAATGTCGTGCGTCCCGAGGTGGCGCCCAGCAGGAAGCCCCGCGTGCGGGCGTCTGCCGCCGCCCACGCCAGGTCGCCCACGCGCTGCAGGCCGAACATGGAATAAAAGATATAGAACGGAATGGTGGCCAGGCCGTGGTTGCTGTACGACGTGCCGGCGGCGATCCAGGAAGAAATCGCGCCCGATTCGTTGATACCCTCCTGCAAGATCTGCCCATCCTTCGCTTCCTTGTAATAGCTGAGCTGGCCCGCATCCTGCGGCGTGTACAGCTGGCCCAGGTAGGAATGGATGCCGATCTGGCGGAACAGGCCTTCCATGCCGAAGGTGCGCGATTCGTCCGGCACGATGGGCACGATGATCTTGCTCAAGGCGGGGTCTTTCAGCAGGGTGCCGAGGATGCGCACGAAGGCCATGGTGGTCGACGCGCCCCGCTCGCCGCTATCGTTGAGCTGGGTGGCAAACGTGGACAGCGGCGGCACGGGCAAAGGGGCCACCTTGCCGATGCGGGCGGGGATATGGCCGCCCAGCTGCGCCCGGCGCGCGGCAAAGTAGCGCGCTTCCTCGCTGTCCGGCGCCGGTTTCAGATACGGCATCTCTTCCAGCCGGGCATCGCTGACGGGCAGCGCGAAGCGGTCGCGGAACGCGCGCACGGCGTCGGCGCTCATCTTTTTCAGCTGATGGTTGATATTCTGACCTTCGCCCGCCTCGCCCATGCCGAAACCCTTGACGGTCTTCGCCAGGATCACGGTGGGACGGCCAGGCGTGCGCATGGCCTCGGCATACGCGGCGTGGACTTTTTCGGGGTCGTGTCCGCCGCGCGTCAGCTGCCAGATCTCGTCGTCCGACAGGTGCGCCACCAGCGCCAGCAGTGCCGGATACTTGCCAAAGAAATGCTCGCGCACGTACGCGCCATTCTGCGATTTGAAGGTCTGGTAATCGCCATCCACGCATTCCATCATGCGCTGGCGCAACAAGCCGCTCGTATCTTGCCGCAACAAGGCATCCCAGCCGCTGCCCCAGATGACCTTGATGACATGCCAGCCCGCCGCGCGGAACGTGCCTTCCAGTTCCTGGATGACCTTGCTGTTGCCGCGCACGGGACCGTCGAGGCGCTGCAGGTTGCAGTTCACCACGAAGATCAGGTTATCCAGGCGCTCGCGTCCACCCAGCGCAATGGCGGCCAGCGATTCCGGCTGGTCCATCTCGCCATCGCCAAGAAAAGCCCACACCTTGCGGCCCTGGTGTTCCTTCAAGCCACGGTATTCGAGGTAGCGCATGAAGCGGGCCTGGTAGGCGGCCGTCAGCGGGCCCAGTCCCATGGAGACGGTGGGAAATTGCCAGAAGTCAGGCATCAGGCGGGGATGCGGGTAGGAAGACAGGCCCTCGCGGCCCGCTTCGCGGCGGTAATTGTCCAGCTGGGCTTCCGTGATGCGGCCTTCCAGGTAGGCGCGGCCGTAGATGCCGGGCGCGGAATGGCCCTGGATGTAGACCAGGTCGCCCGCGAACTGCTCCGTGCGGCCACGGAAGAAATGGTCGGACCCCACGTCGTACAGCACGGCCGCCGACTGGTAGGTGGCGATGTGGCCGCCCACGTTCGAGTGTTTCGCCGCGCGCAAGACCATCACCATGGCGTTCCAGCGGATGTAGGCGTTCAGGCGGCGCTCGATGGCCAGGTCGCCCGGATACGCGCCCTGGCGCTCGGCGGCGATGCTGTTGGTATAGGCGGTGGTGACGCGGCCATGCAGGCCGCCGTGCTGCGCGGCGTCAAGATCGACGAGCTGGTCGAGCAAATAATGGGCGCGCGGACGCCCTTCCACGGCGACGACGGCTTGCATCGCCTCCAGCCATTCTTGGGTTTCCTGCGGATCGATATCGGGCACGGCGAGGGATGTGGGCATGGCGGTCTCCTGAGTGGGCAGTTCATCTACACAAATAATTGCCAATGCAATCATTGCAATTGCAATCGTTATGCCGGCCATTGTATAGCGCTATAATTGCATTTGCAACTGTGATTGATATAGAGGAGTACCGATGTCTGACACCGCGCCTGAAACTGGATCGGCACCTGCGCCCGACCTGTGGTTTTCGTTCGTGCGCACGCACCGATTGATGATCCGCGAGATCGAACGCCGCCTGGCAGCGGCCGGCTTGCCCGCGTATGCGTGGTATGACGTGCTGTGGGGCCTGGAAAGCGGCCAGGACGGTTCGCGCCGCATGCACGAACTGGCCGATGCGCTGGCCATCGAGCGCTACAACCTGACGCGCCTGGTGGACAAGCTGGAAACGGACGGGCTGGTGACGCGCACGCGCTCGACGGAAGACGGGCGCGCCGCCTTCGTTTCCATCACGGAAGATGGCAAGCTCTTGCGCAAGAAGATGTGGGCCGTCTACCAGGCCACGGTGGCGGACCTGTTCCTGGCGCAATTTGACGGCGGCGCGCAGCAGGACTTCAGCGCCGCCCTCGCCCGCGCCGCCGAGGCGGCACGGGGCGCCGGCCTGAACAAAATTCAGAGCAAGGTTCAGAGCAAAGCATAGCGCCGCAGCGCGTAATCCACGCAGGGCATCGGCAGCGCGCCATCGTCGGCCAGCGCCTTGAGCGCCATGACGGCCAGCCAGGGCGCGCGCGTTTCCGTCGCGCTATCGGCGCCGATGGCGATGAAGCGGCCGCGCACGTAGCCGCCGATCTGCCCCGCGATATGCTGGCCATAGCCGGTGACGGCGATGACGGGCGCCGCGCTGCCGCCGAGGCAGCGCTGCACATGGGCCAGCCTGGGGACGGCGCGCGGATGGCGCACATTCCATTGCTCCGCTGCCTGCGCATCGCGCGCCAGGCGTGTATAGCTGGGACAACTCCACACTTGCGCGGCAATATTCCAATCCTCTTCCAGCAGGCGGGCCGCAGCGGCAACGACGGCCAGCATCGCTCCCGCCCCGCACAGGCGCACGCGGCATGGGGCGGGCGCCGGCGGCGACACGCGGTACATGCCCAGGCTGGCCCCCGCCGCATCGGCGGCCGACAGGGGCGCCGCCACCGCCGCCTCGTCATGCATAGCCAGGTAGAAATAGCCGGGCTGCCGTTCCACGTACAGGGTTTCCAGGGCCGCGCGCACGATGGCGCGCACTTCCTCGCCGGTGGCCGGGTCGAACGGCGTGCAATCGGGCTGCGCGGCCAGCCACGCGGGCAGCGCGGGCTGCACGCCCTTGTGCCAGCGCGAGGCTTGCGTTTCCGCATCGTTGCAGACGATGCCACGCGCACGCGCATCGACCAGCACCCCGCGCAAGGCCTGCAGCGAAGCGGGGCGGCACAGGTACAGCAACGGTTTATCGGCGCCATAGCGCAGCGGCCAGGCGCTGGCGGAGGCCCTCACGTTCCAGGCATCATCTTGCCGGTGCGGCACTTCCGCGCGCACGATGCGGATGGCGTCCGCCATACCGGCGTCCATCTGCAAGGTGCCCGCCATGGCGCCCAGCGCGCGGCGCGGCGACGCCCGCTGCGACGGCAACGGCGGCTGGGCGGCCAGCGCGGCCAGGCAGGCTTGCGCAGCCTGGCGCGCGGCGTCCGGCGGCGGCAAGGGAATCAAGGGGGATGAAGGCATGTCGGCTCCTGTCGCGGCCATGCTTGCGCATGGCAGGCATAAGCTATACGATTGCAAATGCAATGATTGTAATTGCAATCCTTTGCACGGGCAAGCGATATGCGTGCCGGTCCACTTCCCTCTTCAAGGTAAAAAAATGACGCTGAACAATCCTGAAACCGTGCGCATGGCGTATGCCGTGAAACTGACGAATGCGCAGATCGAGGCGGCGAAGCAGTTGTATGCCGCGCACTTCGGCGGCGCCGACAATCCGCAGGCGCTGGCCGCCATCATCGGGGCGCTGGCGCGCAACTACAGCTCGGCCGTGGCGGCAAATGTGCTGTAGCCAACAAACAGGCAAAAAAAAGCCCGCTGCGGGAGCGGGCTGAATCTAATTCCTGTGAGGAAGTAGAGGAGACAGGTGAATGATGCCGCATTGCAGCATCATTATCCAATTGCATGTTGTGATGATAGAGATACGATCCATCTATATCTCAGCCGTATCCCTCTCACCGCCTTCTCAGCTCCCTCTTCCCTGCTTACATCAAGTTATCGCCGCGCAAGGTTTTCGCTGCCGCCACCATGTTCGCCAAGGCAGGAATGACTTCTTTCCAGCCCCGCGTCTTCAGGCCGCAATCGGGGTTGACCCACAGGCGCTGCGCGGGAATGCGCTCGGCCGCCTTGCGCATCAGCGTTACCATCTGTTCCTGGCTCGGAATATTGGGCGAGTGGATGTCGTAGACGCCAGGGCCGATTTCATTCGGATATTTGAAGTCATCGAAGGCGTCCAGCAATTCCATGTCGGAACGCGACGTTTCGATGGTGATCACGTCCGCATCCATGCCGGCGATCTGCGCGATGATGTCGTTGAATTCCGAATAGCACATATGCGTGTGGATCTGCGTTTCATCGGCCACGCCATTGGCCGTGATGCGGAACGATTCCACGGCCCAGCGCAGGTACTCGGCCCATTGCGATTTGCGCAACGGCAAGCCTTCACGCAGCGCCGCTTCGTCGATCTGGATCACGCGGATGCCGGCCTGTTCCAGGTCCTGCACTTCGGCCCGCATGGCCAGCGCCAGCTGGTAGCACGACACGGAACGGGGCTGGTCGTCGCGCACGAAGGACCAGTTCAGGATGGTGACGGGGCCCGTCAGCATGCCTTTCATCGGCTTGTCCGTCAGCGACTGGGCGTAGGTGCTCCACTCGACCGTCATGGCGCGCGGGCGGCTGATGTCGCCAAACAGAATGGGCGGCTTCACGCAGCGCGAACCGTACGATTGCACCCAGCCAAACTGGCTGAAGGCGTAGCCGTCCAGCTGTTCGCCGAAATACTCGACCATGTCGTTGCGTTCCGCTTCGCCGTGCACAAAGACGTCCAGGCCCAGGGTTTCCTGTTCCTTCACGCAATGGGCGATTTCCGCCTGCATCAGTTTCTTGTAGCTGGCTTCGTCCAGCTGGCCGCTGCGGAACTGGCTGCGCGCCTGGCGGATTTCCGCCGTCTGCGGAAACGAACCGATGGTCGTCGTCGGATACAGCGGCAGTTGCAGCAGTGCAGCTTGCTTGGCGGCACGCCCGGCATAGGCGCCGGTACGCTGGCCCAGGCCGGCATCGATGCGGGCCACGGCCGCCTTCACGTCCGGATTGTGCACGCGCGGCGACTGGCGGCGCGCTTCCACGGCCGCGCGATTGGCGTCCAGCGCGGCCTGCACGGCGGCGCGGCCATGCTTCAGGGCGCCAGCGATGGTGTGCACTTCATCGAGTTTTTGACGGGCAAAGGCCAGCCAGGAATGGATATCGGCATCGAACTTTTGCTCGCTGTCCAGGTCGACGGGCACGTGCAGCAAAGAGCACGACGGGGCGATCCACAGGCGCGCCTGCAGGCTGCGGTGCACGGGTTCCAGCCAATCCAGCGCTTCGTTCAGGTCCGTCTTCCAGATATTGCGCCCATTCACCACGCCCAGCGACAATACGCTGGAGCCTGGCAATTGCGCAATCACTTGCCCCACTTCATCGCGGGCGTTGATGGCGTCCAGGTGCAAGCCCTGCACGGGCAGCTTGCATGCCAGCGCCAAGTTGCCTTGCAGCTTGCCGAAATACGTGGCCAGCAGCAGCTTGACGGCATGGCCCTTGCTCAAGGCGGCATAGGCCGTGGCCAATGCCTGCTGCCAGGCGCCATCGAGCTCCGTAACGAGGATGGGCTCGTCAATCTGCACCCACTCCACGCCTTGGGCGGCCAGTTCCTGCAACAGTTGCACGTAGACGGGCAGCAAGCCATGCAGCAGCGCCAGCTTGTCGGAATCGTCCTTGGCCTTGCCCAGCCACAAGTAAGTGACGGGGCCGATCAGCACGGGCTTGGCTTTCACGCCCAGCTGGCGCGCTTGCGCCAGTTGCTGCAGCAAGCGGCTGCTGTCGAGCTTGAATTGCGTCTCGGCAGAAAATTCCGGCACGATGTAGTGATAATTGGTGTCGAACCATTTCGTCATTTCGCCGGCGTGCACGCAGCTGCAATCGCTGTCGCTGGCCGAACGGCCGCGGGCCACGCGGAAATAGTTGTCGAGCGCAGCCCCCGTCAGCGTGCGCACGCGCTGCGGCAGGTTGCCCAGGGTAAAGCTCAAGTCCAGCACCTGGTCGTAGAAGGAAAAGTCGCCCACGGGCGCCAGGTCCAGCGCGTCCTGGTCTTGCCAGTGGCGCTGGCGCAATTCGGCGCCGTGGCCTTCCAGCGCGGCCAGCGTGCTATTGCCCTTCCAATACTCTTCCAGCGCGAATTTCAGTTCGCGTTTGGCGCCGATGCGCGGGTAGCCCAGATTGTGTGTCGTGACGGTCATGGTGGTCGTTCCTCCTGGTGAAGTATGGAGACATCATAGACGCTTCCATTCATGAAAAATAATGGTGAAATTTCATTAATCCATTATTAATATTCATGTGAGCCCATCCATGAGCACACCCGACATGAGGGACACCCCCCTGGCAGCGGCCGGCCTGGCCACCTTGCAGGAAGATTTCAAACGCGCCAGGCTGGCCTGGCCGGAAGGCAAGAACAAGGTGCTGCTGCACTCGTGCTGCGCGCCGTGCTCGGGCGAAGTGATGGAGGCGATGCTGGCGTCCGGCATCGATTTCACGATCTTCTTTTACAATCCGAACATCCACCCGCTGAAGGAATACGAACTGCGCAAGGATGAAAACATCCGGTTCGCGGAGAAATTCGGCATTCCCTTCATCGACGCCGATTACGACCGCGACAACTGGTTTGCGCGCGCCAAGGGCATGGAAAACGAGCCCGAGCGGGGCATCCGCTGCACCATGTGCTTCGACATGCGTTTCGAGCGCACGGCCCTGTATGCGCACGAGCACGGCTTCCCCGTCATCACCAGCTCGCTGGGCATTTCGCGCTGGAAAGACATGAAGCAGATCAACGGCAGCGGCGTGCGCGCGGCCGCCCATTATCCGGAACTGCTGTACTGGGAATACAACTGGCGCAAGGGTGGCGGCGCGGCCCGCATGATAGCGATCAGCAAGCGCGAAAATTTCTACCAGCAAGAGTATTGCGGCTGCATCTATTCCCTGCGCGACAGCAATAAACACCGGGTGGCCATGGGCCGCGAGCGCATCCACCTGGGCGTCAAGTTCTACGGCCGCAACGACGGCACGGAAGATACGCCCGTCAAGGACGACGGCACGGAAAAATAGGCAAAAAAAAGCCCGCTGCGGGAGCGGGCTGAATCTATTTCCTTGGAGGAGATAGAGGAGACAAGTGAATGATGCCGCGTTGCAGCATATAAAACCACTTTATATTCGTGATGTCAGAAATACGCAGCAGTGATATTAGGGGCAACAGATCATTCCATACGGCAACTTCTACGCGGCCGCTTCCGTTTTCCCGTCGCCGGAACGCAACATATTCTTGATGCCGCGCAAGGCTTGCCGCACCCTCGCCTCGTTTTCGATCAGGGCAAAGCGCACATATTCATCGCCATATTCGCCGAAACCGATGCCGGGCGACACGCTCACCCTGGCTTTCTGCAGCAGCAGCTTGGCAAATTCCAGCGAGCCCAGATGGCGGTAGGCTTCCGGGATATGCGCCCAGATATACATCGATGCCTTCGGTTTTTCCACCATCCAGCCCGCTTCATGCAAGCCTTTGACCAGCACGTCGCGGCGGCGCTGGTACTGGGCGCAGATCTCCGTCACGCAGCTTTGGTCGCCTTCCAGCGCGGCAATCGCCGCCACCTGCACGGGCGTGAAACTGCCATAGTCGTGATAGCTCTTGATGCGCGCCAGGGCCGCCACCAGTTCCGCATTGCCGACCATGAAGCCGATGCGCCAGCCCGCCATGTTGTAGCTTTTCGACATGGTGAAGAATTCGACGGCCACGTCGCGCGCGCCGGGCACCTGCATGATGGACGGCGCCTTCCAGCCATCGAAGGTGATGTCGGCGTAGGCCAGGTCATGCACCACCAAAATATTGTGCTGTTTCGCCAGCGCCACGACGCGCTCGAAGAATTCCAGTTCCACGCATTGCGCCGTGGGATTGGACGGGAAGCCCAGCACCATCATCTTCGGCTTCGGATAGCTTTCGCGGATCGCCCGTTCCAGCTCGGCAAAGAAATCCACGCCCGGTCCCATGCGCACGGAGCGGATATCGGCGCCCGCGATCACGGCGCCCCAGATGTGGATGGGATAGCTGGGGTTGGGCACCAGCACCGTGTCGCCCCGGTCCAGGGTGGCCAGCATCAAGTGGGCCAGGCCCTCTTTCGAACCGATGGTGACGATGGCTTCGCTGTCCGGGTCGATGTCGACCTCGTAGCGCTTCTTGTACCAGTGGGCAATGGCGCGGCGCAATCGGGGGATGCCCTTGGAGGCGGAATAGCCGTGCGTGTCGGGGCGTTTCACCGTCTCGACCAGCTTGTCCACGATGTGGGCCGGGGTGGCGCCATCGGGATTGCCCATCGACATGTCGATGATGTCCTCGCCACGGCGGCGCGCGGCCATCTTGAGTTCGGCGGTGATGTTGAAAACGTAGGGGGGAAGGCGATTGATGCGCGAAAAGCTGCGCGGAGCTTGGCTGTCGGTCATGGTTATCTCTGTACGTAAGCGCCCGGATCCGTCCGAGCGACGTTGGCGCAGTGGCTGCACCTGCAACGATACTAACCCGGCTTCGCAAGAACTGGCAAGTGCGTAGTCTAGCCGCTACAATAGCGACTGATCGAAAATGAGCGCACCGGTTGGTAACCCGGTAAGTGCCTGGCACCGTCCGGCATGCTCCCGCCCACGCGGACCCGCGGCGCTGACCCTTGGCTGTTACACCAGCCGGGGAGGTGGTCTGGTTCGCGCATTTTTTCCGCCACGCCATCCCTCCCCTGCTTTGATTAGGAAAATAAACGGATGGCAACACACGACACGGCAGTAAGCAACATGACCCTGGACCGCGCCGGCATGGAGCAGCAGCTGGCGCAAGCGGTGCGCCACTTCATCGATTGCGCGTTCGACGGCGAAAACCTGGCGCGCCTCGACTTGCAGGGCTGCACCTTCGAGCGCTGCTCCTTTGCCGACACCAATTTGTTTGCCAGCAAGCTGGCACGCAGCGTCTGGCGCCGCTGCCGCGCGGGCAGCGCCGATTTCGAATCCGTGGACGCCGTCGACGCCAGTTTCGAAGGCTGCGACCTGAACAACACAAAATGGCGGCGCGCCAAGCTGGCCTCGGCCATCTACCGCGGCTGCAAGCTGACGGGCGCCGCGTTCGAGGAAGCGGCCCACCTGGGCCTCACCTTCGAGGACAGCCTGCTGGTGGGCGCCGACTTGCGCGGCTTCTCGTTCCGCAAGGCAATACTCAAGCAGCTGGACTTTTCCGACGCCTACCTGGCCGGCTGCGACTTCCGCGACGCTGTCTTCGAAGGGGGCAGCCTGCGCAACGCCACCATCAAGCTGGCGAAGTTCCAGGGCGCCGACCTGCGGGGCGCCGATATCGACGGTTTCAAACTGAGCGAAGCAGCCTTGCTGAAAGGCGCCGTCATCACGCATGCGCAGGCGGCCAACTTCATGCGCGCGCTCGATCTCGTGGTGATTTAATGTAAAAAGGCAAAAAAAAGCCCGCTGCGGGAGCGGGCTGAATCTATGTCCTTGGAGGAGATAGAGGAGACGAGTGCATCTTGCGGCATCGCGGCATATCACGCCACTTTATCTTCATGATGATAGAAATTCCTGCCAGTGATAATGAGGCGTAATCAGGGTTTCAAGCCGTGCGGCGCGTGGCCAGGGGTAAAAATTCTCCCAGCCACACCAGTAGGGCCAGTCCCGGAAACGCCATGCCGGTCAGCAAGGTCGCTGGCCAGCCGTAACTCGCATACACCCAGGCGCCAATGGCCGAGCCGGCCGCGCCGCCGGCAAAGAACAGGGCGAAATACAGGCCGTTCAGGCGGCCCCGCACTTCCGCACCCAGGCTGAAGATGGCGCGCTGGCCCAGCACCAGGTTGGCCGCCACGCCCATGTCGAGCACGATGGACGCGATGACCAGCAAGCCCAGCGCCACATGTTTCGACTCGGGCGCAAACATCGGCAAGGCAAACGCGACGATGCCCAGCGCCAGCGCGGCAGCCGTGGCCGGCAAGGTGTGGCCCGCGTCGGCCAGGCGGCCCGCGATGGGCGATGCCACGGCGCCCGCCATGCCCACCAGGGCAAAGATGGCGATGCCCGTTTGCGACAGGCCGAACGCGGGGCTGGACAACACCAGCGGCGTGACGGTCCAGAACAGGCTGAAAGCGCCAAACAGGCCCGCATGATAGGCGGCGCGGCGGCGCAGCACGGGCGTGCCCAACAGCAAGTGCCACAGCGAAGCCATCAAGGCCGGATAGCGCATGTTCGACACGGGCTGGCGCACGGGCAAGGTGCGGCGCAGGACGGCAGCCAGCGCCAGCATCAGCACGGCGGCGCCGCCGAACACCACGTGCCAGCTGGCGTGCGCGGCCACCAGCGAAGCCACGGGGCGGGCCAGCATGATGCCCAGCAACAAGCCGCTGACCACCTTGCCCACCGTCTGCCCCCGCGTCGCTTCCTGCGACAGGTGGGCGGCAAACGGCACGATCACTTGCGCCGCCACGGAACCGAGGCCGATGGCCAGCGCGGCGGCCAGGAACACGATGGCGCCCGTGGAGAGGGCCGCCACGACCAGGGCCGTGGCCGTTACCAGCAAGGCCGTGACGATCAGGCGGCGGTTTTCCAGCAAGTCGCCCAGCGGCACGACAAACAGCAGGCCCAGCGTATAACCCACTTGCGTCAGGGTGACGATCAGCCCGGCCGCCTTGGCCGACAGGCCCGTGGAGGCGCTGATGGGACCGACCAGGGTTTGCGCGTAGTACAGATTGGCCACGATCAGGCCGGAAGCGATGGCCAGCAGCAGCACCATGGCCGGTGCAATGTCGTGGGAGGCAGAAGATGAGGCCTTGTTCATGTTGTTTCCTCGGTTCGATAGGGATGTCGCTATTCTAGGCAAAGCCGGGGCAAAGATAATTAGGGCATAATCCACTTACACTTTTCACATAAGATGAACAATATAAGGAAAGCTATCCCATGGACAAGATCAAGGCCATGCAGACCTTCGTGCGCATCGTCGAAGCCAACAGTTTTTCCAAGGCGGCCGAAACCTTGAATTTGCCCCGCGCCGCGCTGACGGCCACCCTGCAAAAACTGGAAGCCTACCTGGGCACGCAATTGCTGCAACGAACCACGCGCCGCTTGTCCCTGACGCCGGAAGGGGCTGACTACTTTCGCCACTGTATCGACATCCTGAAAGCCGTCGACACGGCGGAACTGGCGTTCCGCGGCCCCGACGCGAAAAAGCCCCGTGGCTTGCTGCGCATCAACCTGCCCAATACGGTGGGCCGGCGCCTCGTCATGCCCCATATCGCGCAATTCCACGCGGCCTGGCCGGACGTGCAATTGCAGCTGAGCCTGACGGACCGCCTGGTCGACCTGACGCAGGAAGGCATCGATTGCGCCTTGCGCGTGGGGACCTTGCAGGATTCCGCCTTCATCGGCAAACAGGTAGGCCTGATGCGCTTCGTCACGTGCGCCTCGCCCGCCTACCTGGCGCGGCACGGCACGCCGCAGACCCTGGCCGACCTGGCCACGCACCGGGGCATCATGCATTACTCGGGCCGCACGGGACGCGCCTTCGACTGGGATTTCCTGCAGGATAATGAAGTGGTGCGCGTGCAGATGGCGGGCCCCATCGCCGTCAACGACGCGGACGCCAGCGTCGATTGCGCATTGCAGGGACTGGGGCTGGCGCAGGCCGCCGTGTACCAGGTGCGTGCGCACCTCGACAGTGGCGCACTGCGGGCCGTGCTGCCCGCTTGCCCCCCCACGCCCATGCCCATGTCCTTGCTGACGCCGCAAGGCCGGCTGGCTACGCCCAAGGTGCAGGCGTTTGCTGGCTGGATCACGGCCTTGCTCGATGCCAATATGGATCTGCAGCCGCCGCCTGCCGGGGCGGCCGCCGCATGGGCCGGCTAACGGGGACAAGCAGGCACACGCCTGCGCCGCCCCTGCCCGGCCCAGGCCGTTACGGCATGGCCGGGCCGCTGGCCAGTCCGGCCGGCAGCAGGATGCCGCCGTCGAGCACGCTCAATTGCAAGCCCGGCAGCACCTGGCGCGATGCCGTGCCGGCCACGCCGGCCACGACAGGCGCGGCTGGCGCGGCTGCCGCTTTGCCGCTATGGGCATGCTCCGCGACCACCATATTGCCCGCCAACGGCACGGCGGCGACGGAAGCGGCCGCTGCCGTCACCGCGTTACGCAAGGCTTCCGCCGGCTTTACCTTCAAGCTGCCGGCAACATAGCCGATCGCATAATTGTTCGACGTCTGCCCTGCGGCGGCAACCTTGTAGTTGCCGGCAGGCGAACCCGCGCCAGCTTCCGTACTGAACAGCAATTCGCCGCGCAGTTCCGATGCCACGCTGTCGCCTGCCAGCAAGCCCGCATAGCTGGCGTCAAAGACAGGATTAGGGCGCCCCTGGTCTTTCTCGGCATTGTTCACCGTCACGGTCAATTTCGCCTGGGCAATATCCGCCCGCGTCGACGCCGCCGTGTTGACCACATAGTTACCGGCGTCCAGCCCGCTCAGGCGTATGCCATCCACGCGCACCGTCTTGCCCTGTCCCGCATTCTTGTCGGCAAACTGGGCAGCATTGCTGCTGATGCTCAGCTGGTCGCCGGCGAGGCGGTCATCGCGCCAGTTCACGCTGGCAGCGACGCTCGCATCGTACACCTTGTCGACACCCGTGATAGCCACCGTCAACGCTGCCGGCGTGATGCTGGCCGTCAAGCCGCCCGGGCCGGTCACCGTGTAGTTGCTGGCCGAGCCGCTGGCCGTGTCGGCCAGGGCCGTGCCCGTCACCGTCACCGCCTTGGCCTTGCCTGCGTTCTTGTCGCCGAAGCTGGCCGTCATGCCGGCGATGTCCAGGCGCTCGCCTTCGACCAGGCCGGACAGCACACCGCCGCTGAGGCTGGCCTGGCGCGTGCCGTCGTAGACCTTGTCGCCGGCCACCGCACCCGTCACCGTCAAGGCCTTGGGTGTGATGCTGGCCGTCAAGCCGCCCGGCTCGGCCACCGTGTAGTTGCCGGCCAAGCCGCTGGCCGTGTCGGCCAGGACCGTGCCCGTCACCGTCACGGCCTTGCCCTTGCCCGCGTTCCTGTCGCCGAAGCTGGCCGCCATGCCGGCGATGTCCAGGCGTTCGCCATCGACCAGGCCGGACAGCACCCCGCCGCTGACGCTGGCCTGGCGCGTGCCGTCGTAGACCTTGTCGCCCGCCACCACGCCCGTCACCGTCAAGGCCTTGGGTGTGATGCTGGCCGTCAAGCCGCTCGGGTCGGCTACCGTGTAGTTGCCGGCCAAGCCGCTGGCCGTGTCGGCCAGGGCCGTGCCCGTCACTGTCACGGCCTTGGCCTTGCCCGCGTTCCTGTCGCCGAAGCTGGCCGCCATGCCGGCGATATCCAGGCGTTCGCCATCGACCAGGCCGGACAGCACGCCGCCGCTGATGCTGGCCTGGCGCGTGCCGTCGTAGACCTTGTCGCCCGCCACCGCGCCCATTACCGTCAAGGCCTTGGGCGTGATGCTGGCCGTCAAGCCGCCCGGGCTGGCCACCGTGTAGTTGCTGGCCAGACCCGTATCGCTGGCCAGCACCGCGCCCACCGTCACGGCCTTGCCGTTGCCGGCGTTCTTGTCCGAAAAATAGCCGCTCAGGCCGGACAAGATCACGTTTTCCGAGCCGACGAAACCGCTCAAGGTACCGCCCGTCAAGCGCGCGTCGGCATTGCCATCGTAGATTTTGTCTTGCGCCGCGACGCCGTCGAGCGTCAGCGCCTTGGGCCGGATGGTGCCCGTGATGACGGCATCCGTGGCGGCCAGGATATAGTTGCCGCTGTCGGCGCCAGCCAGCGTGATATCGCTGACATACACCGTTTTTCCGCTGCCCGCATTCTTGTCCGCGAAATTGCCTCTGGCGGTGACCACGGCAAGACTGTCGCCGCTGACCATGCCGTGCAAGACGGCCGAAGCGCCGTTCAGGCTGGCACGCAGGCCGCCGTCATAGACCTTGTCATCGGCCGTGATGCCCGTCACGCTGCTGATGGTGGCCTGGGTGATCGCGCCGCTGAAGTCGCCGATGGGCGCCAGCGTATAGTTGCCGGCCGCACTGCCGCCCAGCGTGGCGCTGGCCGTAATGGCGAGATTGCTGCCGACATTCTTGCTGGCATAGGATCCGGACAGCAAAAAGCTCAGCTTGGCCACGTCATCGCCCAGCACGCCACTGAGGCTGCCGCCAGACAGGACGGCAGAGGTGTTGCCGTCATACACTTTGTTGCCCGCCGAAACGCCATTCAGGCTGATCTGGCGCGGCGTAATCGTCACGCCGCCATCGACATAGCTAATCAGGTAGCCATTCTGGGCCGAGGAATACACGCCGCTGGCCCGCACCACATAGTTGCCGGCATTGACCGGACTGCCGGACGCGTTGTCATATGTCAGCGAGCCTTGCAGCAAGGAAGGATCCACCACCCTGGAATAGCTGACGGTGACGGGATCGCTGGCCAGGCCATCATAGACCTTGCTGCTATGCGACACCGTCACCACCAGGGGCGTCAGGAAGGAACGCAGCAATGGCGTGTTCTGCCCATCGTAAATCACCCAGGTATTGTTCAAGTCCCACGCCGGGCTGCCCGCGCCGTTGCTGCCGTTGTAGTTGGCCAGTTTTTTCAGCTCGGCCGAGCTCAGGCCTGTGCCGCCCTGGCTGCCCGCCTGCCCGCTGACCTGCGTGTCCCAGTAGCTGCCCGCGGCATCGGCGGCGGAGGCGCCGCCTGCCAGCCCGCCCAGCCCCGCGGCGCCGCTGACGGCGACGGCCGCATAGCTGTTGCGGATGCTGCCGCCGTGGCTGTCGCCGGCCAGGCCGCCCACATTGACGCCGCCCGTCGCGCTGCCCGCCGCGTAGCTGTTGACGATTTCACCCGTATTGCTGCCCACGAGGGCGCCGACCTGCGCATCGCCCGCGACATTGCCGGTAACGAAACTGCCGCTGATTTTGCCCGCGCTCGCGCCGGCGAGCGCGCCCACATCGCTGCCGCCGGTGATCCTGGCATCGCTCAAGCCCAGGTCCGAGATGCTGCCAGTTTTGCCGAGGCTGCCGATCAGGCCGACGGCAGCGCCCCCCTGCCGGAAGATGCGCAAGTCGGAAATGATGTGGCCGGCGCCATTGAGGCTGCCCGTGAACGGTGACGCGGCGTCGCCGACAGGCACGAAACCGCCGCCGGTCCAGATATCGCCGCCGGCCGTCGCCCCCGCGCTGAAGCTGCTGCCCAGGGTATAGGCTGCCGCCTTGTCCATCGCCATCAGCTGCAACTGGTGTGGGGAATTGATGGTGGTCGAGTACTCGCCGCTGAACATCGGCAAGGTGCCGCCCTTGCCGTTCATGCTGCCGTTCGCTCCCACCGTCACCCAGTTATTGCCCGTGGCGCCAATTGCCGTCGTAAAGCTGAACGAGGTATAACTCGATGGATCGCGCATCGCACCGTCCGCCAGGCCGACGATATTGCTCGTTCGGCCGTTGCCTTGGCCCAGGCCCGTCAGGCCGTGGTTGGCGCTGCTGTTGTAATAGGCATTGCTCACGTAGCCACTGGAATCATTGTAGCCAACGATGCCGCCCCGGTTATCGTGCTGCGCATTGACAGCACCGAAGGAATAGACATTGTCCACACTCCCCCCGTTCCGGCCGACGATGCCGCCCGCATAGTTGCCCGCATTGACGCTGCCAGTGGCATAGCTGTTGCTGATCCTGCCCGCATAAACGTCACCGACGAGGCCGCCAAAACCCTGCTCGGACTGCACATCGCCGGAAGAGTAGACATTGCCTGTCGCATAGCTGTTGCTGATCGTCCCGCCCAGCCGGCCAGCCAGTCCGCCGGCGATGGAACTGCCCGTCACGCTGCCCGTCGCATGGCTATCGCTGATATTGCCTGAAGTGAATGCCGCCAGGCCGCCAGTAAAGACATCGCCCGCGATATCGCCCGTGGCAAAGCTCTTCATGATGGTGCCAGCGTTTTCAAGCACCAGGCCCCCGGCCGTGCCCTCGACCACGCTCACCTTCATGCTGCTGCTACTGTTGCTGACGATGCCGCCACGTTGATTTTCAGCAACCAGCCCGGCCGCACCGCCACCATAATGGGGACTGTGCTCGATACTGCCGCTGCTGCGGCTGTTGTTGATCACGCCGCTATTCACGCCCACCAGGCCGCCCGCGTAAATATACCCCGCCAGCTTCAGCTCTCCGTACGCACTGACGTTATCGATCAGGCCCGCGTTATTTGCCGCCAGCACGCCCAATCGTATCTGTCCGAAGCTGCCTTCCGGCGCCTGTATCCGGGTATTGACCAGATTGACGTTGCGCACCACGCCCGTAGCGCCGATGGCGCCGAACATGCCCACGTCGGCATAATCCGACAGCCGGGTGAGTGACAATCCCGTGACGTCATGCCCCAGGCCGTCTACCCTGCCCGTGAATGGCGTCCCTTTGCTGCCGATCGGCACGAAGCCCTTGCCGCCGTCCCAGTCGAGCGTGGCACTGGCATCGAGGTGGCGGCCCAGCGCATAGTTGCCTCCCAGGTTGGCATTCATGCCCTGCAAATCGGCTGCGCTCAGGCTGCCAGCCGCACCTACGCTGTTGATCACCGTATAGCTGATGACTGCGCCATTCGTGCCCAGCCTGGTGCTGAAGTTATTACCCGACGGCAAGTCCACTTCCGCCTTGACGTTGTAGGTGGACAGATTGCCGGCCGCGACCCCGCTCTGGCCGTATTCGAGCGCCAGGCTGGCCGTGCCGGACCCGCGCAGCGGCGCATTGATATTGATATTGTTGTGCGCCGTCAAGGTCAGCTTGTTGGCCGACCAGCTGATCGTGTCGTTGACATTGATGTTGCCTGCGGCGCCGCCGCTGGCGACCGTTGCGATGGTGACATTGCTGGACTTGAGCGCATTGCTGTAAAACGCGCCGGTCTGGTTGCCGCCCGATGCCGCGATCGTGAAATCGGTCGGATCGATCAGCCACATGCCCGTCGCGCCCTTCGTCGCGGCCGTGCTCACCTTCAGCCCATCGTCGATCTTCACGTGCGCGGCCGAGGTGTCGATGAAGCCGCCATTGCCGCCCTCGGGCGCGCTGGCGTCCAGCGTGCCCGCTGCGTTCACCGTGCCGCTGTGCATGTCGCCCAGCAGCTTGATCGTGCCGCCGCGCGTGTCGATGCTGTGCGCCTCGATCACGCCCGTGTTGTTGACGACGGTTTTCAGCAAGTCGCCCGCCGCCTGCGCCGTCAGCACCACGCTGCCGCCATCGGCCTGGATCAAGCCGCCGTTATTCACCAGCGCGCCCACGGCGCCCCCGTCCACCGCCACGTTCAGCAAGCCAT